>JAEWHY010000500.1 GCA_023387555.1 Pseudomonadota bacterium | reverse complement strand
CGGATCGACTGCTTGATAGTCCCCGCGCCACCGACTTCGACCACGAGATCGACGCCGCGGCCGTTCGTGAGCTTGCGCGCCGTCTTTCCCCATTCGGCATCGTCGCGATAATTGATGACGTGATCGGCGCCGAGCGCATGCAGCCGCTGCAGCTTGGCCTCGCTCGATGAGGTCGCGATCACCGTCGCGCCAGCCGCCTTGGCGAATTGCAGCGCAAACAGCGAGACGCCGCCGGTGCCCTGCGTCAGCACGACATGCTCGGGGCCGGTCTTGTGCGCGACCCGGACTGCGCTCCAGGCGGTCAGCGCGGCACAGGGCAGCGTCGCGGCCTCCACGAAGCTCAGATTCGACGGGATCGCCAGCACCGCATCGGCATTGAACACGCGGTATTGCGAGGCAACGCCATCGGCGAGGCCGCCCGGCGCCTCGCGCAGCAGGTAGTCCTGCGGTTCGCCGTCCTGCCAGTACGGGAAGAAGCAGCCGACCACGCGATCCCCGACCTTCCACTCCTTCACGCCCGCGCCGACCTCGGCAATCTCGCCCGCACCGTCGGAGAGCAGAATGAGGTTCTCGCGCTTCTGCATGCCGCCGTATTTGCCATCCAGCGTGAGCAGGTCGCGGAAGTTGAGCGAGGCGGCGCGGATGCGGACCAGCACCTGACCGGGGCCGGGCTTCGGATCCGGGACATCGCGCATCGCGAGATTGGAAAGCCCCAATCCGCCCATCACCATGGCCTTCATCGGATCATCTCCTTCTCGTCACGGTGCCGATGGCGCCGCTTACAGTTCATGGAACGGGCGATTGTCCTTCGCCATGTCGAGCAACAGCGCAGGCGGCGCGAAGCGGCCACCGAAGCGGCCGGCATAATCCTGCGCGCGGCGGGCAAATTCAGCGGCGCCCACGCGATCGACATAGGCGAACACACCGCCGAGATGCGCAGGATACCCCCAGCCGAGCACGGCGGCGAGATCGCCATCGATCGGGCGCGCCACGATGCCCTCTTCCAGCGTGCGGATCGCTTCGAGCGATTGCACATAGAGCAGCCGTTCGCGCACGGTCGCTTCGTCCAGCAGCGATGGCTTGGTGCCGAGACAGTCGGCAAGCCCATCCCAGGGATCGCGGGCGTCGCCGTTATAGGTGTAGACGCCATTGCCCTGAAGCTTGCCGACGCGGCCGGCATCGGCGAGCTTGCCGACGGTTTCGCGCGCGACGCTGCCGCGATCCGCAATCCGGTTGCCGTCGCCGCGCATGGAAGCGAAAATGTCCTTGAGCAACGGCATCGTGACCATGTCGCAGAGCGACACAGGGCCGAGCGAGAAGCCGGCATTCACCGCGGCATTGTCGATGAGCTGCGGCGCAACGCCCTCGGCGAGCAGGTTCATGGTCTCGCTGGAATAGGTCGTCACCACCCGGCTGGTGAAGAAGCCCAGGCCGTCGCGCACCACCACCGGCGTCTTGTCGATGCTTTTCAGGAAATCCAGCGCACGCGCCAGCGTCGCATCGGACGTCGCGCCGGTGCGGATCACCTCCACCAGCGGCATGCGCTCGACCGGCGAGAAGAAATGCAGGCCGATCATGCACGATGCGTCGGGAATGGCGGTCGCCAGTTCGGAGATCGGAATGCTCGAGGTGTTGCTCGCGATCGGCGTGCCGGGTCGCGCCACGGCAGCGGCTTTCCTGAGCACATCGCGCTTGAGATCGGCGCGCTCGAACACCGCCTCGACCACGATGTCGGCATTGGCGATACCGTCATAGGCCGACGTCGCCGTGATGCGGCCAATCACGTCGGCATACGAGCCGCCGCGCAATCGTCCGCGTTCGGCGTCGCGCTCGGCATTCCTGGCGATGGATTGCCGGCTCCTGGTCGCAACCTCATCCGACACATCGATCAGATCGACCTGCAATCCGGCCTGCGCAGCGACATAGGCGATGCCGCGCCCCATCACGCCGCCGCCGATCACCGCCACGCGGGCGGGCTTGCTCGGCGGCACGTCCTTCGGACGCATCTTCATCGCTTTCGCGTCGGTCGTGCCGACGAACAGCGTGCGGATCTTGGCCTTGGCGTCAGGCGAGGCCGCGAGCCGCGCGAAATGGCGCATCTCGATGGCGATGCCGGCATCGAGCCCGCGCTCGAGGCCGTGATGCAGCACCTGCAGGATCGCCTCGCTCGCCAGATCGCAGCCGGCACTGCGCTTGTGCAGCCGGGTCCAGCTGCCCATGAAGAACATGCGGCCCTCGGCCGATTGCGGCGCAAATCCCGGCAGCTTGAAGCCTTTGACGTCCCAGGGCTGCACCGCATTCGGATTGGCGAGCGCCCAGGCCTTCGCTGCCGCGCGCAGCTCATCGGGCGGCACCACCGCATCGATCATTCTGGCGGCGAGCGCATCGGCGGGCTTGAGCCGCTTGCCTTCGAGCAGAAGCGGCGCGGCGGCCGCAATGCCGATCAGCCGAGGCAGGCGTTGCGTGCCGCCGCCGCCCGGCATCAGGCCGAGCGTAACTTCCGGCAGGCCGAAGCGCGCGGACGGCACATCGGCCGCGATCCGGCGGTGACAGGCGAGCGCGAGTTCAAAGCCGCCGCCGAGCGCGGTGCCATTCAACGCCGCCACCACCGGCTTGCCGCCGGTCTCGAGTTTGCGGATCGCCTTCAGGAACGGGGTCACGATCGCGATCGCGTCTGCCGGCGTCTGCACGCGCCGGAGTTGATCGAGATCGCCGCCGGCGAGGAAATCGCGCTTCTCCGATGTCAGCACGATGCCCTTCACGGACTCGTCCGCGAGCAGGCGGTCGATCAGATTTGCAAATTCGACATTGTCCTCAGCGCCCAGCGTATTCACCGGGCCGGGGCTGTCGAAGACAATAAGAGCGATGCCGTCACCGAGGCTGTCTTGCCGGATCATTGTGCTGTTCTCTCAGACGCGCTCGATCAGGGTGGCGACGCCCATGCCGAGGCCGACGCACAGCGTGGCGACGCCACGCTTCGCGCCGGTGCGCTCAAGTTCATCGACCAGCGTCCCGATCAGGATGTTGCCGGTGGCGCCGATCGGATGGCCCATTGCGATGGCGCCGCCGTTGACGTTGACCCGGTCGTGCGAGACGCCGGTCTCCTCCATGAAATGCAGGACGACCGACGCGAAGGCCTCGTTGACCTCGAACAGATCGACGT
>JAEWHY010000492.1 GCA_023387555.1 Pseudomonadota bacterium | reverse complement strand
CCTCGCCATAGGGCAGCGGGAACACCTTGTCGTCGTCGCCCCACACGATCAGCGTCGGCACCGTGATCCGGTGCAGCCATTTGTGGAGATCGGGATTGTAGAGCCGCGGCTGCCATCCGAGCTTTGCGGTGGCGAGCCGGTTCTTCATCTCGGTCATCAGTTCGGCATCGCTCGGGGTGTGGGCGAGCATCGCCTCGGCGAACTTCGGATCGTGGAAGATGTTGCGGATGAAATCCTCGCGCGACCACATGAAGATGTCGCCCTTGGCGACGCCCTTGACGTGGATGCCGGCGGCGCAGATCAGCGTCAGCGATTTCAGGGCGGACTGATTGCGCACCGCGATTTCGCTGGCGATCCAGCCACCCAGCGACACGCCGGCGAGGTTGAGGCGCGAGAGCTTCAGCGTATCGATCAGGTCGAGATAGAAATAGGCGAGGTCGCCGACGCTATCGAGCCAGTCCGGGGTGTCGGAGCCGCCGAAGCCGGGATGTTCCGGCACGATCAGGTCGAAACGCTGCGACATGGTCTCGAAGAACGGCAGCCAGGCCGAGGCGCCGCGCGCGCCATGCAGGAACAGCAGCGGCTCACCCGACGATCCCGGACTGTCGCCGCGCATGATGCGGATCCGGCAACCGGCGACGGTTTCGAAGGTTTCTTTATATGGCAAGGGCATTCTCCCGGCGGGACCTACGGTTAACGCGGCGGAGCGTTGTCGCCAAGTGGTGGGCAGCGCTGGGGATTTGCGTTATTGAACGAGGCTTCTCTGCCGCTCATTCCCGCGAAGGTGGGAATCCGGCCGGAAAAGGCCCGGGTCCCGCCTTCGCGGGGACGAGCGGATCGACTGTCGGAGTAGCACGTGGCTCTTGAAACGCCTTTCACCCTTGCCGAACTCGCCGTGATCGTGAAGGAGCGCGCGGCGGCCAGCGCCGAGGTATCCTACACTCGCAAGCTGTTGGATCGCGGCGTCGAGCATTGCGCCAAGAAGCTGGGCGAGGAAGCGGTGGAGACGGCGCTCGCTGCGGTCGCCCAGGACCGCGACCGCGTGATCGGAGAGGCTGCCGATCTGCTGTTCCACCTGCTGGTGGTGCTGCAGGCGCGCGGCATCGACCTGTCCGAGGTCGAGGCGGTGCTGGCCAAGCGCTCCGGGCAGTCCGGCCTTGCCGAGAAGGCGTCCCGCGTGCCCGACCGTCGTCCTCCCGATCTGTGATCCGCATCATGGAACAGCGGACCGAACCCGAAGTCTCGCCCTACCGCATCTTCAGCCGCGCGGAATGGGCGGCGCTGCGCGCCGATCACCCGATGACGCTCGCCCCGGAAGAGGTGGCGACGCTGCGGTCGATGCATGACCGGCTCGACATGGAGGAGGTCCAGGAAATCTATCTGCCGCTGTCGCGTCTCCTTGCGATGTATGTCGCGGCCTCGCAGCGGCTGTTCCGCGTGCAGCAGAACTTCCTCGGCACCGAGGATTCCAAGGTGCCCTACATCATCGGCGTCGCCGGATCGGTGGCGGTGGGCAAATCGACCACCGCGCGCGTGCTGCAGGCGCTGCTGGCGCGCTGGCCGAATACGCCCAAGGTCGATCTCGTCACCACCGACGGCTTCCTGTTCCCGAATGCGATCCTGGAACGCGAAGGCCTGATGGAACGGAAGGGCTTTCCGGAAAGCTATGACCTGCCGGAATTGCAGCGCTTCCTCTCGGGCATCAAGGCGGGACGGCGGCCGATGCGTGCGCCGGTCTATTCGCACATCGTCTACGACGTGGTGCCGCATGAATGGATCGAGATCGACCGGCCGGACATCCTCATCGTCGAAGGCCTGAATGTGCTGCAGGCCGGCCGCCCGCCGAAAGACGGCAAGGCGATTCCCTTCGTGTCCGACTATTTCGACTTCTCGGTCTACATCGACGCGGCCGAGGACGTGCTGCAGCGCTGGTATGTCGACCGCTTCCTGGCGCTGCGGCTGACCGCGTTCCGCGATCCGATGTCCTATTTCCATCGCTATTCGCGGCTGTCGGATACGGAGGCCGTCGCGACCGCGACCGGCATCTGGGACCGGATCAACCTCGTCAATCTGCGCGAGAACATCCTGCCGACGCGCGAGCGCGCCGACCTGATCCTGACCAAGGGGGCGAGCCACCTGATCGACCAGGTGGCGCTGCGCAGGTTGTAGTTTTTTCTTCACCTCCCCCTGAAAGGGGGAGGTCGATTTGCGAGCGAAGAGCAAATCGGGTGGGGGTCATATTGCCGGACCCCCACCCCAACCCTCCCCCTTGCAGGGGGAGGGAGTCCAGGCACCGCGCCGCGCGGCTACGCCGCTTTCGCGAGGCCGCGCATGTCCGCCAGCACCGCGGCGAGCTTCTCGCGATCCAGCGGCTTGGTCAGGAACAGGTCCATGCCGGCGGCGAGACACGCTTCGCGATGCTCGGGCAGCGCATTGGCGGTGAGCGCAACGATCGGCGTGCGATGTGATCCGCGTTTTGCCTCGATCGCGCGGATGCGGCGCGTCGCTTCAATGCCGTCGATGCCGCTCATGCGTACGTCCATCAAGATCAGGTCGAACGGCAGGCCCGCGCCCTGCGCCGCGAGGAAGGCTTCCATCGCGCCGTGGCCGTTCGCTACCACCTGCGGACGATGGCCGAGCTTCTGCAGCAGCGCGCGGGTGAGCAGCGCGTTGATCTCGTTGTCCTCGGCGACGAGGATCGACAAACCGTCCTTGCGAGGCGCTCCGAAAGCCGGCAGTTCGGCGGCGTCGGCGGTCAGCCCGGTGAAGCCGTCATGCTCCATGCGCAGCCGTTCGGCGAGCGATGCGGCGCGCACCGGCTTGACCAGATAGCCGTTGAAGCCGCTCGCCTTCAGCGCATCGAGTTCGCCGCGCGCCGCAGGCGTAATCGTGACCAGCCGGCACGGGATGCTGCGGGTCGCGGCGAGCAGCACCTCGATCGACGCGGCGCCGAGTGCGTTGTCGACGATCATCGCGCTCCATTCCCGCTCCGGCAGCAGCGCCTGCGCCACGACCTCGTTCGGCGCGATCGCAACGCGTGCGCCCCAGCGCGTCAGCCGGCGGGCGAGCAAGGCGGCTTCGATATGCGCGGGCGCGACGATCATGATGGCGCGGCCGCACAGATCGGGCGTCAGGAACGTGAGCGCAGGTGCAGTATCGCGTACCGCCGGCAGCGGGATCGCAACGTCGAACAGGGTTCCGGCGCCGGGGGCGCTTTCGAGCCCGATGCGGCCTTCCATGCCTTCGACGAGGCGCTTGACGATGGCGAGGCCGAGCCCGGCGCCTTCGGCCTGGCTTGCGCCGGCGTCGGTCTGCTCGAATTCCTGGAAGATCTTGTCGTGGTCCGCGGGCGCGATGCCGACGCCGGTATCGCGCACCTTGAACGAGATCTCGCCCGGCCATGCGCCCGGTTCGACCACGATCGCGACGCCGCCCTCATGGGTGAACTTGATGGCATTGCCGGCGAGATTGAGCAGCACCTGCTTCAGCCGCGTCTCGTCGCCGATCACCCGCTCCGGCAGCCGCTCGTCGACATAGCTTGCGATTTCGAGGCCCTTGCTCTGGGCGCGCACCGACAACAGTTCGGTCAGGTTCTCGATCATGGCGGCCAGCGGGAACGGCCGGGCCTCGAGATCGAGCCTTCCGGCCTCGATCTTGGAGAAGTCGAGAATTTCCTCGATCAGCGCCAGCAGCGTGTCGCCCGACATCTTCACCGCGCGCGCATAGGTCGATTGCTCAGGCGTGAGCCGCGTATCGAGCAACAGATCGGCCATGCCGATGATGCCGTTGAGCGGCGTGCGGATTTCATGGCTTGCCATCGCGAGGAAGCGCGACTTGGCGCGGTTGGCGCTTTCGGCCTGATCGCGCGCATCGGCGAGCGCCAGTTCGGACATGACGCGGTCGGTCACGTCGCGGCCAACGCTCTGCACTTCGGTTTCGCCGTACTCGCCACGCACCGCGGCTTCGCGCCAGGCGATCCAGCGCGGACCGGTCACGGTCGCGATCTGCTGGTCGAACACCCGGCAGCCATCCGGCTGCGTCGCGCCATCGCCCTGCTGGAGAACACGGAAGGCGAAGGCCGAACCGCGCAAGCGATCCGCGGTCTCGCCGGTGAGCGCGCAGAAGGCCTCATTGGCGAAGGTGATGACGCCATCGCGCTTGCGGCGCACGATCAGGTCGCCCTGCATGTCGAGGAACGAGCGCGCGCGCTCCTCCGCTTCCTGCAGTTTGCAGACGCGGTCGGACAATTCCTCGTTCCGCGCGCGGGCCTTGCGCGCGATGTTGCGCCACACGCGATTGCGGTGAACGAGATAGGCCGTGAAGATGCAGACGAAGCCGAACAGCGCCGATGCGCCAAGCGCGAACATCGCCGGATCGTAACCCACGGCGCCGCTGACGGTGGCGGAGATCAGGCCGATGCCGATCCAGA
>JAEWHY010000059.1 GCA_023387555.1 Pseudomonadota bacterium | reverse complement strand
GGCCGCAACCACGGCCCCGATCGCTCGCGCCTCGCCTTCTCCAACTACGGCAGCGCGGTCGATGCTCAGGGATGGGGCCGCGAAGTGACAACGTGCGGATATGGCGATCTGCAGGGCGGCAGTGAGGACCGATGGTACACGGACGAGTTTTCAGGAACGTCGAGCGCCTCGCCCGTCGTGGTCGGTGCCTTGGCTTGCGTTCAGGGAATATGCCGCGCGAATGGCGGAGCGTTGTTGACCGCCGCAACAGCTCGCCCATTGCTGCGTTCCACCGGCTCCCCTCAGCAAAATGCCCCAGGGCGGCCGGTTACGCAGCGGATCGGCAACAGGCCAAACCTTCAGGCCATAATCGGCAAGGTGGTCCCAACCACGACTCTCACCTCCTAGCCGGCAGGCAACCGGGGCCGCGCGCGCAGCCCCGGCTGTGTTCAATAATCAATACCGGTAGTGTTCCGGCTTGTACGGGCCGTCCTGCTTCACGCCGATATAATCGGCCTGTTCCTTGGACAGCTTGGTCAGCTTCACGCCGATCTTTTCGAGATGCAGGCGCGCGACCTTCTCGTCGAGATGCTTCGGCAGCGTGTAGACCTTCTTCTCGTACTTGCCGTCCTTGTTGTTGGCGAACAGCTCGATCTGCGCCAGCGTCTGGTTGGTGAAGGACGACGACATCACGAAGCTCGGGTGGCCCATGGCGTTGCCGAGATTCACGAGACGGCCTTCCGACAAGAGGATGATGCGGTGGCCGTCCGGGAACTCGATCTCGTCGACCTGCGGCTTGACGTTGACCCACTTCATGTTCTTCAGCCCGGCCACGTCGATCTCGTTGTCGAAATGGCCGATGTTGCAGACGATGGCGCGGTCCTTCATCTGCCGCATATGATCGGCGGTGATGATGTCCTTGTTGCCGGTGGCGGTGACGAAGATATCAGCGCGGGACACCGCGTCTTCCATCGTCGTGACCTCGTAGCCTTCCATCGCCGCCTGCAGCGCGCAGATCGGATCGATTTCGGAGACCAGCACGCGGCAGCCGGCGTTGCGGAGCGATGCCGCCGAGCCCTTGCCGACGTCGCCGAAGCCCGCGACCATCGCGACCTTGCCGGCCATCATCACGTCGGTGCCGCGGCGGATGCCGTCGACCAGCGATTCCTTGCAGCCGTAGAGGTTGTCGAACTTCGACTTGGTCACCGAGTCGTTGACGTTGATGGCAGGCCACAGCAGCGTGCCGGCCTTCTGCATCTCGTAGAGACGATGCACGCCGGTCGTGGTCTCTTCCGAGACGCCCTTGATGCTGTCGGCGATCGCCTGGAAGTAGCCCTTCGGCTTCTCCTTGAGCTGCTTCTTGAGCAGCGCGAAGAACACTTCCTCTTCTTCCGAACCCGGCTTGTCGAGGAACGCGGTGTCGCCCTTCTCGGCGCGCAGACCGAGATGCACGTACATCGTGGCGTCGCCGCCGTCATCGAGGATCATGTTGGGATAGCCGCCGCCATGCCAGTCGAACAGCTTGGCGGTGTAGTCCCAGTAATCCTTCAGGGTCTCGCCCTTGACCGCGAACACCGGAATGCCGGCGGCGGCGATCGCCGCGGCGGCGTGATCCTGCGTCGAATAGATGTTGCACGACACCCAGCGCACGTCCGCGCCGAGCGCGGCCAGCGTCTCGATCAGCACCGCGGTCTGGATCGTCATATGCAGGGAGCCGGCGATGCGCGCGCCCTTCAGCGGCTGCGACGGGCCGTATTCCTCGCGGGTCGCCATCAGGCCCGGCATCTCGGTTTCGGCGAGCGAGATTTCCTTGCGGCCAAAGTCGGCCAGGCCGATGTCGGCGACGATGTAGTCCGAAAAGCCGGGCTTCTTGGCGGTTGCTGAAGTCATGACGCTCCCTTGACGCTTGGTCTGTCGTTGGATGTGCGGAAAAGCGGGTGCGGCCCGCAAGCGCCGGCCGCCGGTTCGGGCGCCGCTATAGCAGGACCCGGACGGAGGCGCAATGCGGATATAAAGATTTCTTTATGTCCATTTCAGGATGCGGACAGGCGGCTTGCCCGCGGCGCTATCTGACACCGGCCATCTGGTGGGGCGCGTCAATGTCACCAATCAGGCCTTCCGTAAGGCTGAAGGCATCGCTGCCGGCACGCCGCGAGGGGGTAACGCAGGCGGTCAATGGCGGGTGTCCGTGAAAGGCCGCCGGTCATGCCGGCGCGCACGATGCGGCGCATTACCGAGAATTGCTTGCCGAGGGCCTTGCGGACGCTGCGCAATTCGGGAAGGCCGATGGCCTTCGCCTTGATGTATTTCTCGTCGCCCCTACCGCAGGGTTTATCTTTCCGGCGTCGGCTTGCCGAAGATCGACGAACCGTCGAGCGGCTTGTCCAAGGCCGAGGCCCTGTCGAGAGCCGAGAGCTTGTCGAGCAGCGACGACGTGGCGGGCGACGAAGGCTTGATCTCGGACGGCTGCTCCTGGGCTTTGGGCTGAGCCGCCGCGGGCGCCGAGGGCTTCAGCAATCCCGCCTGCTGGAGCGCATTTGCCGTCTGCTGCATCTTGTTGATCAGGTCGATGGCGGCATTCACCGGCAGCACCAGCCGGCAGGCCGGATAGCGGCGCCCTGTCATCTGCTGGCCCTGCTTGATGTCGTCCATGCGCGTGATGCCGAACTCGATCCGCATTGTCTGTCCGTCGAAGAACACGCTGTTGACGGAATCGGAAAAGGTCTCGCGGCATTCCGGCTGATCGACGTAACGGATCGAAGCGCCCTGCGGCTTGGCGGCGTTCTGGCTGGTGGGATTGTCCATGGTTCTTCCCTCGAGGAAGGGCGGAGACTAGCGCATTCTCCTCGCAGCAAAAGGCCCGGACGACTTCAGGCGTCACAATCAGAAAATGCAAATGGCCCGGCGGTACGAAGCCGGGCCATTTTTGTTTTTGGTGCGTTGTTTGAGCCGTGACGTATGTCGCGGCTGCGTCCGACTACTTCACAGTGATTCCCGCAGCCTCAACCAGCGATTTGGTCAGAGCGAACTCCTCGGCAATGCGCTTGTCGAAAGCCTCCGGGTCAGAGCTGGTCGCCTCGGAACCGATCTTTGCGATCTTCTCCTGGATGCTGGGCATCGCCAGCACTTTCTTCACCTCCGCGTTCATGCGGTCGACCAGATCGCGCGGGGTGTCCTTCGGAACGAACATTCCGACATAGAATGCGAAGTCGGAATCCTTGAATCCCGCCTCGGTCGTGGTCGGCACATCGGGCAGTGCAGCGGCGCGCTTCGTCCCGCTGACGGCCAGAGGTTTGAGCTTCCCGCTCTGAATCAGCGGCATGGAAGCCGCCAGCGGACTGAAATAGAC
The DNA here is from genome assembly GCA_023387555.1 of Pseudomonadota bacterium. Classification (GTDB taxonomy): domain Bacteria; phylum Pseudomonadota; class Alphaproteobacteria; order Rhizobiales; family Xanthobacteraceae; genus Pseudorhodoplanes. The sequence goes on along the minus strand of JAEWHY010000059.1, from coordinate 7,338 downwards.
GTCGACGCGACCAGCCATCACCTCGGTGAGAGCCTCGCTTGCGCCCTTGAAGGGAATGAGTTGCCCTGTGATCCCTGCCGCGAGACGAAGCCGCTCCATCGCCAGATGCGTCGGAGCACCAAGTCCGGCGGTAGCGTAATTCAGCGAGCCAGGCTTGGCCTTGGCCTGTGCAACGAGCTGTTGGAGCGTGTCCACCTTCTTGTCCGGCGAAATCACCAGGACCATCGGCACATCGGCCATCGTCGTCACGCCCGAAAAATCCTTGGTGGGGTCCCAGTTCACGGGCTGAACCGCCGGCGTGGTTACAAAGCCGTTGGAATGAGCGAGGATCGTATAACCGTCGGCCGGCGCAGACTTCGCAGCACCAACACCGATCGTGAACGCGCCACCAGGACGATTCTCGATGACGAACGGTTGCTTCGTCTGCGCCTGCAACTGTTCGAAGACGATGCGTGGAACAACATCTGCTGCGCTGCCCGCAGAGAATGGAATGATCACACGGACCATCTTGGACGGCCATTGATCAGCGGCCGCCACACCGGCCGTCAGGACCAGCGTCGCAACGATGCCGACGCCTTTTGTGAAAACACGAAACACAGCACTTCTCCCAAGCCAAGAACAAGCATCGTTGATGCAAAATCCGGTCCATTGTCTTTTCCAAGTCTGACTGGATAGTCAACTGCTTGGGATACCTGATCCCCGCGCCAATCTCAGTCGGTCAAAGTGGTGGTGGATTGACACCGCATACAGCGCGGCAAGCTGCGGTCAGTCAGTTCTGCTGAAATTTTGGTCGCAACGTGCATTGCGCGGCAATGCCAGTCGAGGATCAGTCGTCCTCGTCGAACCGCCCGCCAATCAGGCTTTCGATCGCGTCGACAACCGCAGCGGCGTCCTTGCCGCTCGCCTCGACCGTGATGGTCGAGCCAGGGCCCGCGCCCAGCATCATCAATCCCATGATCGAATTGCCGCCGACGGTCTCGTTGCCGCGCGTCACCTTCACATCGGCGTCGAAGCGCTCGACCGTCTGCACGAACTTCGCCGAGGCCCGCGCGTGCAGGCCCTTCTTGTTGCAGATTTCGAGTACGCGAACGACCGCGCCGTCGGCTTTCATTTTCCGGCCAGCACCCGGCTTGCGATGGTGACATACTTGCGGCCCGCATCCTGCGCGGCTGCGACCGCCTCAGGCAAGGGCTGATCGCCACGCACCTTCGCAAGTTTGACCAGCATCGGCAGATTGATACCCGCGACCACCTCGACCTTCGGCCGGCTCATGCAGGAGATCGCGAGATTGGACGGGGTGCCGCCGAACATGTCGGTCAGGATGGCGACGCCGTCGCCGGTGTCGACCCGCTTGACCGCCTCGATGATATCCTTGCGGCGCTGCTCGACATCGTCGTCAGGGCCAATCGTGATGGCTTCGATCTGCTTCTGCGGACCGACCACATGCTCAAGCGCCGAGCGAAATTCCACGGCAAGGCGACCGTGGGTGACGAGAACAAGGCCGATCATCAAGGACTCCGGCGGGCGATTTTCGCTTCGCGGGCGCCGCACGAAAGGGCGCTCATCTTGACCAACCGAAAACGCATTGCAAGGCCCGCCCGGGCGTTTTCGAGGTCATGTTGCATTGCAATAGCTAGGAAAGCCACAGACTTTTTGCGAGGGCCTCGGCGCCGGCCTTCAGGGAAATCACATCGCCGAACTGTGTTTGTCGCCTGCGCTTCCACGCAAGAAATCTAATAATAGCGGCTTCGGATCGACCCCGGGTGCGACCGGAAGCCGCGCGAGGCGAATTCCCAGCATGTCCACGGTGGTAGCAGCCTGCTCCGGCAGCCGCCCCGAATCGGCGGCAGCGAGGTCGACCACCAGTTCGGCGACCGCCACCGGCTCGAACGGCCGCCGGACCACGCCAAGCCCCCGGACCTCGATCAAGCCCGCGAGCGCAGTCGCCGGCCGCATCAGCAGGCGGCCATGGACCGCCTCGAGATGGATACGGTCGTCGCCGACAAGACGCGCAAAGCCGCCCCCTGCCGATTGCAGGAGCGACAGCGCCAGCCGCGATTTCCCCGACCCCGAGGGGCCGCGGATGAGGATGCCGCAATGGCCGAGCAGCACCGCGGTGGCATGGATGGTCGGCGCTGGCGTGGTCACCGGACGTCCCTTGCGTATTACGCCGCCGGCAATTGCACGACGAAGCGTGCGCCGAGGATCAGCGGGTCGGCGCCGTCGTGGGTCGGCACGCCGCGGCGGTTCTCCGCCCAGATTTTCCCGCCATGCGCTTCGATGATCTGCTTGGAGATCGAAAGGCCGAGACCTGAATTATTGCCGAAGCCCTGATGCGGACGGTCAGTGTAGAAGCGATCGAAGATCTTCGTCATGGCATCGGGGCGAATGCCGGGCCCGTCGTCGTCGACGATGATCTCGACCTTGTCGCGGACGCGCCGCGCAGTGACCCGGACGGTGCCGCCCGGTGACGAGAACGACCGCGCATTGGCGATCAGATTGTCGATGACCTGGCCGATGCGCGAGTCATGCCCCGGCACGACGAAGGACTGCGGTCCGCCGCCCTCGAAAGACAGCGCGACATGCACGCCGTCGTCGAGCCGCGCATCATTGGCGACCGTCACCACCGTGGTCAGCAGCGTATGCAGGTTGGTCGGCACCGATTCCTGGCGCTGCAATTCCGCGTCGAGACGGCTGGCGTCGGAAATATCGGAAATCAGCCGGTCAAGACGCTTCACGTCGTGCTGGATCACGGCGAACAGCCGCTCCTTGCTCTCCTGGGTCTTGGCCAGCGGAATGGTCTCGACCGCGGAGCGCAGCGAGGTCAGCGGGTTCTTGAGTTCGTGCGCGACATCGGCGGCAAAGCTTTCGATGGCCTCGATGCGGCTGTAGAGCACATTGGTCATCTCCCGCAGCGCGCCCGACAGGTCGCCGATTTCGTCCTTGCGGTTGGTGAAGTCCGGAATCTCGACGCGCGAACGCACCCGCCGCCGCACCCGCTCCGCCGCATCGGCAAGACGCCGCACCGGGCCTGCGATGGTGCGCGCAAGGAACACCGACAGGACCGTCATGATCACAGCCGCGACCAGGAACACCTTCAGGATCGCCAGTCGCTCGGCCGCGACGCTGTCCTCGATATCCGCCCCTTGCGTCGACAGCAGCAACACGCCGCGCACGGCCCGGAAACGCTGCAGCGGGGTCGCGACCGACACGATCACTTCGCCGCGCGTATTCATGCGGACGACGGAGTTGGTATTGCCTTTGAGTGCGCTGGCGACCTCGGGATAACCCTTGCCGTTCTGCGAGCCGAGTTCCTGGTAGATCGGCAGGTCGCCGCGCGTGAGCCATTTCTGGATCGAAAGCCACCGCCGCTGGAACCAGCCTGGCCGTTCGGCCTCCGAGCTCGGCAGATCGAAGCGCAGGACGTCGCCGCGGCCATAGAGGCTGCGGCTGTCCAGCAGCAGCACGCCTTCCCGATCGTAGATGCGTGCGCGGGTATTGGTCGGCGAAATCAGCCGCCGCAGGACCGGGGCCACCCGTTCCGGATTGATCGAGAACTCGAGCGTCCCGTCGTCGGCCCCGTAGGTCTCGCCAAGCTGCAATTCGAGCAGGCGGTCGGGATCGATGGTGATCGAATCGGTTTCAACGGCCGCGGATGCGGCGATGGCGCCGGCGATGATTTCGGCCTGGACCTGCAGGCTGCGGATCCGGGCCTCAATGAAGAACTGGCGCGACTGCGAGAGATAGAGGATGCCAATGAACAGCGCGACGAGGCTCGCGACGTTGAGAAAGACGATCCGGCGCGTCAGGCTCGAGGAACCCTGGCCGACGAAATAATGCCAGTATTCGGCAAGCCGCCGCAGGATGCCGCGCTTTTCCGGGCGCGCAGACGCGTCGTCGCCGGTCCGCTCGGCGGCCGCGCTGTCCACGGTCAGCTGCTTGGTTCGATCGAGCACGTCGCTTGCGCCCTGGGTTTCGCCCCCAAGCCGCATTGTGTCGACACCAGGGGTGGCCCCAATCTAGTGCAATGCGGCCGAGATGTCAGACGGCCGGGCCAGCGCCCGGCCGCGGTAGTCAGGCTTCCTTGAAACGGTAGCCGACGCCGTAAAGGGTCTCGATCATGTCGAAGTCATCGTCCACGACCTTGAACTTCTTGCGCAGCCGCTTGATGTGGCTGTCGATGGTGCGGTCATCGACGTAAACCTGGTCGTCATAGGCCGCGTCCATCAGCGCGTTGCGGCTTTTCACGACGCCGGGGCGGCTCGCCAGCGCCTGCAGGATCAGGAACTCGGTGACGGTCAGCGTGACCGGCTCCATCTTCCAGGTGCAGGTGTGACGCTCCGGATCCATGCGCAGCAGGCCGCGCTCCAGCACCTTGGCGGTATCGATCTCCTTCGGGGCCGTGCCGTCCTTGGGCTGGCCACGGCGCAGCACCGCCTTGACGCGCTCGACCAGCAGCCGCTGCGAGAAGGGCTTCCGGATAAAATCGTCCGCGCCCATCTTCAGGCCGAACAATTCGTCGATCTCCTCGTCCTTGGAGGTCAGGAAAATCACCGGCATGTCGGTTTTCTGCCGGACCCGGCGCAGCAGCTCCATGCCGTCCATGCGCGGCATCTTGATATCGAGAATCGCAAGATCGGGCGGCGACGACTTGAAACCGTCAAGCGCCGAGGCGCCGTCGGTGTAGGTCATGATCCGATACCCCTCGGCTTCCAGCGCAATGGACACGGACGTGAGAATGTTGCGGTCGTCGTCGACGAGAGCGATGGTCGGCATGACGCCTCTTTTCTTCAGCTCGGTGGAATCCCCGAGGGGCTTGAAGCCCGCAAAGCTGGGCCGAAATGTGACTATTCGGCAACAACTCCATGATTCTGCTCGAATGACGACCATATCCCTCTTTTGTTCACCCGGCCAGCACGGGAATGCGACGCTGCATCCCGGCAGCGACAGATGAGACAATCAATGCAACCCAAGGCTGATTTCGATCCGAAGATCGCTGCGAAGAAACTCATGCGCGAAGCGCGCTCCGGGGCGCTCGCAACGCTGATTCCAGGCTCTGGAGACCCGTATTGCTCGCTGGTCAACGTCGCGACCGCGTTCGACGGAGCGCCCCTGCTGCTGATCTCGAAACTTGCGATTCATACAAAAAACGTGATCGCCGACAGCCGCGTTTCGCTGATGCTGGACGAGCGCAAGGAGGGCGATCCGCTGCAGGGCGCGCGCGTCATGCTGATGGGCCGCGCCTCCGTGACCACCGACGCGCACGACCGGCGCCGTTATCTCGCGCGCCAGCCGGAAGCCGAGATGTTCGCGGGCTTTGCCGATTTCGCCTTCTACCGGATCGAGATTGCATCGGCGCATCTGGTGGCGGGCTTCGGCCGCATCGTCGATCTGAAGGCGCAGGACATTCTGGTCGATCCCGCGGGCGCCGACGATCTGCTGGCATCGGAAGACCGCGCATCCGCCCACATGAACGAGGACCATGCCGACGCCTGCCGGCTCTATGCCACCAACCTGTACGGCGCACCGGACGGCGACTGGCGCTGCGCCGGCTTCGATCCCGAGGGGCTGGAACTGCAGAACGGGCGTGTCGCGGTGCGCGTGCCATTCCCCCAGCGGGTGAATGGTTCTGGACCGCTGCGGGCGGTGCTCGTGCAAATGGCGCAGGAGGCACGAGCGCTGCGCTGAAAGGAAAAATCTGGCGGCCAATCTTGAACCGGAACGCGAGCGAGGCCGACAAACCAGGGCGGATGCGCGCCGAGGCACTGCGCGTTGCAACCCGCTATGGTAGCATTCCGGGGGACCGTCTTGACTGAGGGCAGGCCTATGACGCGCACGACGAATTTCATCATCGCCGCCATCGCCTTTGTGTTCGGAATTGCGGCCGCGGTTCCGTCCTATGCGCAATCGAGCAGAATCGAAGAAGCGCTGACGCCGAAGGCCACCAGCAAGACCCGCAGCCTGACGCGGTCCCTCACCGCCGACCCCAATGCCGCCGCCGCCCAGCGGGTGATGACGCGCAGCCTCAGCCGCGCGATCTCGATCGAGGAGGTCAAGCCCGCCTCCATGGAAGAGCGGGATGAAGCCGCCAAGGTCATCGAGGACAGACCGAAAATCGATCTCGCAATCTTCTTCGACTACAATTCGGATGTGATCGGACCGAAGGCCGCGGCCGCGGTGGACGAGCTTGGTGCGGCCCTGAAGTCGCCCGGCCTCAAGGGCGCCAGCATCGTCCTGAATGGCCACACCGACGCGGCGGGCACCCCCGAATACAATCTTGGCCTGTCTCACCGGCGCGCGCAGTCGGTCCGACGCTATCTGATCGAGCGGCACGGCATCGCGCCCGACAAGCTCGCGGTGTTCGGTTTCGGATTCGAGCGGCTCAAGGTTCCGAGCCAGCCGCGGTCTGGCGAAAACCGCCGCGTCGAGGTCGTCAACGTCACCAACTGATCCTGCCCTTTGCAGGGAAACCAGAGGGGCGGCCGGCGCGGTCACCGTGATCGTTTCGGCACCGTGCCGGTGACAGGCGCGCGAGCAAAAAACGCGGTGCGGCAGAGGAGCCTCGCTAGCGACATCCTTAACGCGTCGGACTGCACATCTTACCGGCATTTGTTGCGATGCAATAAGGCTTTGACCGCAACCATGCGGCGTCAAAATGCTTGGCATAAGGTCGGTGCGGCTCTAAGAAACCGCGCGATCCGCCGGGTCGCATTTTTGAGCTATCTCAGGGCCACACTCACATCGGCGTGTGACAGAAGCTGGCCGCGAAAAGCGGCTTGAAGCGTTTTTCGGAGGGCATTCCGTGCAGGAAACGGGCGTAAGAAACCAGGCTTACGGGGCGGACAAATTCGGTCTGACGGATCTTCAGGCCGTTCACTGGAATCTGACCGATGCGCCGCTCTATGAGCGCGCGATCGCAGCCGGCGAGGGCAACATCGTCGCGGGCGGGGCGCTTTGCGCCGAGACCGGCCATCACACCGGCCGCTCGCCGAAGGACAAGCACACCGTGGTCGACGACCTCACCCGCGACAGCGTGTGGTGGGACGGCAACCGCAAGCTCTCGAAAGAGCATTTCGACAATCTCTATGCGGACTTCCTCGCGCACTGCAAAGGCAAGTCGCTGTTCGCGCAGGACCTCTATGGCGGCGCCGACAAGACCTATCGCATCAAGGTGCGCGTGTTCACCGAACTCGCCTGGCATTCGCTGTTCATTCGTACGCTGCTGATTCGTCCGGATCTGGCCGAACTCGCTGAATTCGCGCCGGACATGACCATCATCGACCTGCCGTCGTTCCGTCCGGACGCTGCGCGTCACGGCGGCCGCGAAGGCTCCGACAC
>JAEWHY010000491.1 GCA_023387555.1 Pseudomonadota bacterium | reverse complement strand
TTGAGCGGACGGATGCGGCTGAATTGCTCCGCGCTCCAGTGGATGGAGCCCGCCCCGGCGACCTGACCGAACAGGAACGCCAGCCGGAAATCATCAAGACGCGGCGCGAAGGTCCGGACGGTCTCGCGGATGATGGCGCGCAGCGCCGCTCCGCCATCGTCGACCTTGGCCACCGCGTCATGGACCGCATGCGCCTGCCGTTCGATCACGCCGAAGACGAGTTCGAACACCAACGCATCCTTGGAGGCAAAATAATAATAGAGCCCGGTCTTCGACATTCCGGCCTCGCTCGCCACTGCTTCGAGTGTCAGCGCGGCAACGCCGTCCCGAAGCAGGACCTTCCGCGCCGCATCCAGAATTTCAGCACGCGATGCGTCGCGACGCCGATTCCGGCGGGCCTGCCGCGGGTCGATCGTGTCGGGGTCGGAGCTGACGCGATGGCGCTTCTTTGCGGGCATGGGACTTTCGTTCGGAAACGGACCTTGGGACATTCTACCACAAAACAAGCGTTTGGTATGTCGTTTGACATTTTCGACCAATGGTCTGAAATAGTACGCGCAGTCAGCACGAATCCCGGCAGCGGCCTGAGCTGCCGATCGGGGGAAGACAGGATGGACAAGCTAAGCCTGAGCGATCCGCTCTTTGCGACCTATGCGATCGCCGCCGCAATCATGATTCTCAAGGCCGTGAGCATGTCCTGGCTCACGGTCGCCCGGATGATCGGGGAAAATGCCGGCTTCCGCTCGCCCGAGGACATCAGGGCGACACCAATGAACCCCAAGCCGTATCCGGAACAGCTCGCACCCAACGAGCGGGTCGAGCGCATCCGCCGGATTCAGCTCAACGACCTGGAGAGCCTGCCCTATTTTCTCGTCGCCGGGCTGCTCTTCGTGCTCACCGCGCCCTCGCTCCTGCTCGCGCAGATCCTGCTCTACGGCTATGTGGCGACGCGGCTCCTGCATTTCGCCGCCTATCTGACGGCGCAAACCCACGACATGCGCGCGATCCTGTGGACGCCGGGCTCGCTGATCATCATCTACTTCGCCGGCCGCACGCTTTATTACGCGCTCGCGTAACGTCGAAAGCGTCCGTCGCCCCGCACCCGTCAACAACGCCCGCAAAAAACAATAACCCCGGCAAGCCGGGGTTATTGGGAGAAAGCCTAAATTCGCCGCGAGAAACCTCGCAGCGCCGAAGACTATTCGTCGTCGCCGCCGCGCTCGCTGGCCGCGGCCACCGCACGGCGCGCCATCACGCCGACGAGATGCGCGCGGTATTCCGCCGAGCCGTGGATGTCGGAATTCATGCCCTCCGGCGACAGCGTGATGCCTTCCAGCGACTTCGGCGAGAAGCGCTTCTTCAGCGCCTCCTCGAATTCCGGCACCCGGAACACGCCGTTCGCACCGGCGCCGGTCGCGGCAACGCGGATTTCGGACGAGCGCTTCGACACGAACACGCCGACCAGCGCAAAGCCCGACGCCGGGTGCTTGAACTTCTGGTAGGCGGCCTTCTTCACGATCGGGAAGGAGATCTCGGTGATGATCTCGTCCGGCTCGAGCGCAGTGTCGAACATGCCCTTGAAGTAATCGTCGGCCGCGATCTTGCGCTTGTTGGTGACGATGGTGGCGCCGAGGCCGAGGCAGGCCGCCGGATAATCGGCGTTCGGGTCGTTGTTGGCGACCGAGCCGCCGATGGTGCCGGTGGCGCGCACATGCGGATCGCCGATAGAATCCGGCACGCTGGCGAGCGCCGGCATGACTTCCAGCAATTCCTTCGAATTGGCGACATCGCGATGCTTGGTCATCGCCTTGATGGTCACGGTGCGCGGCGTCACCTCGATGCCGCTGAGCCCTTCGATCTTCGACAGATCGACGATCAGCTTCGGCGATGCCAGTCGCTGCTTCATCACCGGGATCAGCGAATGGCCGCCGGCGAGCGCCTTGGCGTCCTCATTGCCGCTGAGCAGCGCGACGGCCTGCTTTACCGTGGTCGGACGCTCGAATTTGAATGCATACATGGGCCTGGTCCTTTCAAATTATGCGGCGCGCGCGGGCGCGGATTGCTTCAGCGCGCGCCAGACCGCGGCCGGCGTCGCCGGCATGTCGATCTGTTCGGTGCCGATGGCATTGGTGATGGCGTTCATGACCGCGGCCGGGGCCGCGATCGCACCCGCCTCCCCGCAACCCTTGATGCCGAGCGGGTTGGAGGGGCATTCGGTCTTGGTCATGTCGACCTGGAAGGTCGGGAAGTTTTCGGCCCGCGGCATCGCGTAATCCATGAACGAGCCGGACATCAGCTGCCCGTCCTTGTCATAGACCGCATGCTCCAGCAGCGCCTGCCCGACGCCCTGGGCAATGCCGCCGTGCACCTGGCCTTCCACGATCATCGGATTGATCACGGTGCCGAAATCGTCCACCGCGGTCCATTTGTCGATGGTCACGGCGCCGGTGTCGGGATCGACCTCGAGTTCGCAGATGTGGCAGCCGGCCGGGAACGTGAAGTTGGTCGGGTCGTAGAACGCGCCTTCCTTCAGGCCCGGCTCGATTTCGTTGGTCGGGAATTTGTGCCCGATATAGGCCTGCAGCGCGAGATCGCCGAAGCCGATCGCCTTGTCGGTGCCGGCCACGCTGAACTTGCCGTCCTTGAACTCGATGTCGCCTTCGGCGGCCTCGAGCAGATGCGCGGCAATCTTCTTGGCCTTGGCCTCGACCTTGTCGAGCGCCTTCACGATCGCCGACATGCCGACCGCGCCGGAGCGCGAGCCATAGGTGCCCATGCCGAACTGCACCTTGTCGGTGTCGCCATGCACCACGGTGACATTGTCGATCGGAATGCCGAGCCGGTCGGAGACGAGCTGCGCGAAGGTGGTCTCGTGCCCCTGCCCGTGCGCATGGCTGCCGGTGAGGATCTCGACCGACCCGGTCGGGTTCACGCGCACCTCGGCGCTTTCCCAAAGGCCGACGCCGGCACCGAGCGAGCCGACCACCGCCGACGGCGCGATACCGCAAGCCTCGATATAGGTCGAATAGCCGATGCCGCGCAGCTTGCCGCGCCGCGCGCTCTCGCGCTTGCGCTGCTTGAAGCCCTTCACGTCGTGGATGTCCATCGCCTTGGCGAGCGAGGCGTCGTAATCGCCGGCGTCATAGAGCGAGGCGACCACGGTCTGGTACGGGAACGTCTTGACGAAATTCTTCCGGCGAAGCTCTGCCGGATCAACACCCAGCTCCCGCGCGGAGACCTCGATCAGCCGCTCCACCACGAAGGTCGCTTCCGGCCGCCCGGCCCCGCGATAGGCATCGACCGGCACCGTGTTGGTGTAGACCGAATCCACCTCGCAATAGATCGAGGGGATGGCGTACTGGCCCGACAGCAGCGTCGCATAAAGATAGGTCGGCACCGCCGACGAGAAGGTCGACATATAGGCGCCGAGATTGGCGATGGTCTTCACCTTCATGCCGACGATCTTGTTGTTCTCGTCGAAGCCGAGTTCGGCATGGGTGACATGGTCGCGGCCATGCGCGTCGGTGACGAAGGCCTCGGAGCGGTCCGCCGTCCATTTGACCGGACGCGCCACCTTCTTCGACGCCCAGAGGCACACGACCTCTTCCGGATAGATGAAGATCTTCGAGCCGAAGCCACCACCGACATCGGGCGCGATCACCCGCAGCTTGTGCTCCGGCGCGACGCCGATGAAGGCCGAGATCACCAGCCGCGCCACATGCGGATTCTGGCTGGTGGTCCACAGCGTGAAATGCTCGGCGCCGGAATCATATTCGGCCAGCGCCGAGCGCGGCTCGAGCGCGTTGGGCACCAGGCGATTGTTGATGAAATCGAGCCGCGTGACGTGCCTGGCGTTCTTCATCGCCGCATCGGTCGCGGCCGGATCGCCGATATGCCAGTTGTAGATGGTATTGTTCGGCGCGACCTCGTGGATCTGGGCCGCGCCCGGAGCTTGCGCCTGCGCCGGGTCGGTTACGGCCGGAAGCACCTCGAAGTCGGTGACCACCTTTTCCGCGGCATCCTTGGCCTGCGCCAGCGTCTCGGCGATGACCACCGCATAGGCGTCGCCGACATGGCTCACCTTGCCGGCGGCCAGCGCCGGATGCGGCGCCATCTTCATCGGCGAGCCGTCCTTGGAATTGATCATCCAGCCGCAGATCAGCGGACCGAGCTTGTCGGTCGCGAAATCCTCGCCGGTCCAGATCGCGACCACGCCGGGCATGCTCGCCGCGGCGGAGGTGTCGATCCGTCTCAGCGTCGCATGGGCATGCGGCGAGCGGATGAAATAGGCGAAGACCTGGCCGGGCCTGGCGTGGTCGTCGGTGTAATGGCCCTTGCCGGTGATGAAACGCTGATCTTCCTTGCGGCGCACGGGTGCGCCAATTCCGGTGGCAGTCATGACAGACTCCTTCCCGAATTGCGAAGAGACGTGTCCCCTTACTTCGCCATCGCCTTCGCGCCGGCGGCAATCGCCTTCACGATGTTATGGTAGCCGGTGCAGCGGCACAGGTTGCCGTCGAGCTCGTGGCGGATGGTCTTGTCATCGAGGTCGTTGCCCTTGCGGTTGACCATGTCGATCGCCGCCATGATCATGCCCGGCGTGCAGAAGCCGCATTGCAGGCCATGATGCTCGCGGAAGGCTTCCTGCATCGGATGCAGCTGCGCGCCATTGGCGACGCCTTCGATGGTGGTGATCTTCGCGCCATCCACCTGCCAGGCGAAGGTGGTGCAGCTCTTGCGGGCGACGCCATCGACATGCACGACGCAGGCTCCGCATTGCGAGGTGTCGCAGCCGACGTGGGTTCCGGTCAGGCGGAGATTCTCGCGCAGGAACTGCACCAGCAGGGTGCGTTCATCGACGTCGGCGCTGGTCTGTTTGCCATTCACGGTCATCGTGACGGATGCCATGAGGTCCCTCCCTCGGCTTGAAATCGCAGTGTTCTTGGTGGGAAACCGGCCCGATGGCTCTCTTCCGAGCCGAAATCTTGCCGTTTTCAGCAACTTGGAACGGGAACAAGTCTTAACAGGCCGCTGGCGCGGGTCAAGCGGCGCCTTGCCCATCCTCGCCGCCCGCAAGTCGCGGGCCGCCACCGAGCCGCCTCGCCGCTATTGACCACAGGAATTTTCCGGGCTGCCAGAGTGGTCCGCGCGTGGCTAGCCGGAAATGTCGGTCATAGGGTTGCCGCAATTTCTCCGGGAAAATCACGCACTTCGTTTGCCGGTTACCACGCGCCGGTATTGACGGGTGGCGCTGCGCGTTAGGCGGTTATTAGCCAACGCCGGCGTAGATAATTTTCGGTTTATCGCTTCGCCTTAAACCGACCGTATTGCGTAACGAGTAAAGCGTACATGAGAGTCGCCCTCGCCCTCGTCGCGGCAGTGATCGCCACGCCGGCCGCAGCCCAGTCCGTCGTCAAGCCGACGGCGCTCCTGTTCAATGGGCTTGCGCAATATCAGCCCGGCATCCTCACGCCGCTCGCACCGCTCGCCAACGACCTGCGCCGCCAGGGCTGGCGCGTGGTGATCGATTCGCATCTCGGGCTGTTCACCAAGAACGAAGAGCCGGTGCTGATCGTCGGGCATTCGGCCGGCGGCGCGCGCGCCTATATGTTCGGCAAGAAGATGGTGGATGAAGCCAAGTTTCATCCGACCATCGTCACGCTCGATGCCGCCACCGTGTGGGGCGATGTCTATCGCTGCCCGGTCGAGAACTGCATCAACATCCACACCCTGACCTATCCGCGGATTCCGGGCTCCTACAATCTGAGCGCCGGCAAGATCACCAACTCGATCGTGACCCATGTCACGATCCCGTTGAACGGCGATGTCCGCAAGGCGATCCTCCAGCAGTCCGCGGACCTTTTGCGCGGCGGATCGAATTTGACGACGCTGGTGTCCGCCTATAGCCCCGAGCCGCCGCGCGCCGGACGCTCGCTCGCCGACGCCTGGCTTCGCAATATCGGCCAGCCGCGCGAGACGAATTAGCACGCATTGCGGGGTACGGATTGGCTCTATTCTCTACCGTCGGAGCCATTTTCCAGTAAGTCCCTGACAGCCTGATCTCAACGCCTTCTCAGGAGGTGTTGATATACAGAACTGACGCACAAGCGATTGGCAGCAACTTGGATAGTAGCCTGCTATGACATCAGCCCTTTTCCGAACTCGAGGTAGGGTCGAACGACGACGAAGCGTCAAAATCATAAAATCGACGAGCAGGTAATTTTGAAAATAGACAGCAATAAGTTGAATCTAGCATTGTCTGCAGTTTGGGTTCTGATCTCTATCCCCATATCTGAGCACCTTTATCAAGAAGTTCGTGCGGGCGGACTGTTCATGCGAATATTCGCATTAATGGTCGTCGCGTCTCCTGTCTGGCTCCACTACGGTTTCAAGTGGCTAACGAATGACGCAACCATAAAAGGGAAATACCTGCTCGCCATTATTGGCGCGGGCGCGCTTGTTGCGTTCGTCTTGGCCGACAGCCGCAACTGGAACGAACTGGCCTATATCCCTGTAATCACCACCATATGCTTCGCAGTTCTTGGCCACATCGAAGCGCGTATTTCTCGTGAAAGGCCTATTCCTTTTGCAGCCCCGCAAAAGAGAGTTTCACCTGTCAAAATTGACCTTGAAAAGCTCAAAAAACTGGAAGCCATAAGGGCCAAAGCGAAGCCCCTGCTCGAAGCCACTGAACAACTCTCGAACGACATACTGAGACAGATTCATTCAATGGGTGGACAGTCTCCAATGCCCGGATTGATCCACGCGGATTCCGATGCGCTTAGGGCAGCCTACTCACTGGTTTATGCTGCATACATGGACAAATCTGTCCGAGACCCTGCTCACCGGCATGCTTTAATGCTCTCCATGTATCAGTCCGAGATCGTTTCAAACCTTTTGCCGCTAGCAATGCCAAAACTGCGCAACGTCGGACCGATTGTTCAAAGCGACATTGAGAATGAATCCCTGCGCCGGCCTATACGCGAGATCATCAAACTACAAAGCAGGCTCGCTACAGAAGTATTAGCGAATCTTCGGGCTGACTCGCCTAATCCTTTCCTGCCAATCTACCAAAACTTCCGGCCATACTTTTCGTCCAGCGTCACGGACGAAGATCTAGCGAAGATGTTCGAAGGGGAATTTAAGGGGTATTTCAGTGTAGCGAAAAAGGAAGTTTTTGCGGCCTTGCTGTAAAATCGGCGCTCTCACACCGACCGCATCAATCCGCCGTCGACGCGGATGTTCTGGCCGGTGATGTAGCCCGCCCCCTCCGACACCAGGAACGCCACGGTCGCCGCGACTTCCTCCGCCGTGCCGTAGCGCCGCATCGGAACGCTCTGCCGCCGTTCGTCGGTCGCCGGCAGGCTGTCGATCCAGCCGGGCAGCACGTTGTTCATGCGCACGTTGTCGGCGGCATAGGTATCGGCGAAAATCTTGGTGTAGGCGGCAAGTCCGGCGCGCGCCACCGCCGAGGTCGGAAACATGGCGCTCGGCTCGACCACCCAGGCGGTCGAGATATTGACGATCGCGCCTGCCTTCTGCGCCACCATGATCGGCGCCACGAGGCGCGTCGGACGCACCGCGTTCAGCATGTAGACGTCTATCCCGGTGTGCCATTGCTCGTCGGTGATATCGAGAATGGACGCGCGCGGTCCGTGGCCCGCGCTGTTCACCAGCGCATCGATCCGGCCCCACTTTGTCATGGTCGCATCGACCAGCCGCTTCAGATCGTCGTTCGACTGGTTGGACCCGGTCACGCCGATGCCGCCCAGTTCGTTCGCCAGTGCCTCGCCCTTCCCAGACGACGACAGGATCGCGACCCTGTAGCCGTCGCTCGCGAGTCTGCGCGCCGCGGCCGCTCCCATGCCGGAGCCGCCCGCGGTGATGATTGCGACCTTCTCGGTCATCGTTGCCCCCCTTCAGATTGCGATGACCACGCTACCGCGTTTGCGCCGCGACTCAACCCGCGCATGCGCCTCGGCGATTCGCGCGAGCGGCAACACCTGGTCGATGACCGGACGGTACCAGCCGGCATCGGCCATCGCGCCGAGAGTCTGGAGATGGGCCGTCGTTTCCTTCGCCGGTCCCGCGAACACGCGCTTGCCGTCGGGCTTGGTCCCGATCGCGTCGATCATCTGCGGCACGCCGGCGGCGAGCAGGAGAAGGCGTCCGTTCGGCTTGAGCAGATGCGCGCAGGACTTGAACGAGGCCTCGCCGACCGCGTCGAAGATCACATCATAGGTCAAGCCGGATTGCCGGACGTCCTCCCGCGCATAGTCGATCACGCGATCGGCGCCGAGCGCATGCACGAGGTCGGCATTGGCGGCACTGCAGATGGCGGTGACATGGGTGCCGATATGCTTTGCGATCTGCACCGCGGCACTGCCGAGCGCACCCGACGCGCCGATCACCAGCACGCGCTCGCCCGGCTGCAATTTCGCCCGGTCGCTCAGAAAATCGAGTGCGCTGGCGCCGCCAAAGCACATGGCGGCCGCCTGTTCGAACGACAGACGCGCCGGCTTCCGGATGATCCGGTCGCTCGCCTTCATCGTCCGGAATTCGGCGTGGCATCCATTCGGACGGGACGGATATCCGACCACGGCATCGCCGGGGACGAAAGCCGTCACGCTTTCGCCGACGGCTTCGATCGTTCCCGCCAGCTCCGTCCCGAGGATCGGATTGCGCGGCCCGAGCAGGCCGAATGCGGCCCGCATCATCAGGCCGAAGCCCGCAGGCGCCGTCAGACTGCGGATGCGCCAGTCACCCGACGAGACCGTGGTCGCACGAATGCGGATCAGCAGTTCGTCGGGTCTTGGTTCAGGCCTTTCGACCTCCTCGATCCGCACATTGTCCGGCGGACCGTAGCGGCGGCAGACCGCCGCTTTCATCATGGCCATGACGATGCCCCCCGATCGTCATGCGTCGATGATGGCGCGTCAGCCCGCCTTCACCGCTTCGGCGAAGCGCGCGAAGAAGTCGTCGGCCATCTTCTTGGCCGCGCCGTTGATCAGGCGCTGACCGAGCTGCGCCAGCTTGCCGCCGATCTGCGCCTCGACGTCGTATTTGAGCATCGTGCCGCCCTCGTGATCGGACAGGCTCACGGTGGCGCCGCCCTTGGCGAAGCCCGCGATGCCGCCATCGCCCTGCCCCGAGATCTTGTAGCCGTTCGGCGGATCGATATCGGTCAGCTGCACCTTGCCCTTGAACTTCGCCTTCACCGGTCCGATCCGGTTGACCGCGACCGCCTCGAACTCGTTCTCGCCGACGACATTGAGCTCCTCGCAGCCGGGAATGCAGGCCTTCAGCACGGCGGGATCGTTGAGCTTCGCCCACACCACGTCCCGCTTGGCCTCAAGCGGAATCTCTCCGGTCATCGTCATCGCCATCGGCGGTTACTCCATCTTTGAGAAGAAAAATTCAGGCCGCGGCTACGTAGTCGTCGACCGGTCGCACGATCTTGCCATCCACAATGGGCAGGCAATCCGGCGGAAAATCCTGGCGGATGCGCCCACCCGCTTGCGCGACCTTATCAAGAAAGCGCGGCAGATGCGCCATCGCTCCCGTGGGCAGATCGTGCAGCACCATTAGCGTCCAGGGCTGCGCGCGGCAATGCGACAGCGCGCGATCCACCCAGGTCTCCGGCTCGGCCCAGTCGCGCGGGATCGAGTTCCACAACACACACGTGTAGCCGCCGCGCTTGAGGTATTCGACCACAGGCCCCGACATCAGTCGGCGATCGAGATTGCCGCCGCCGCCGAACGGACGAAAATACCGGTGCGGATGAATCAGCCCCGCCATCGCCTCCTGCGTGCGGCCGATCTCGCGCTCCGCGACATCGCTGCCGGACTGCTCTCCGAGCGGCACCGAATGCGTCCAGGAATGGTTGCCGATCCAGTGGCCTTCGGCATGGGCGCGTTCGGCGAGCGCACGGCACTCCGGCCGCGCCAGCTTCTGCCCGATCACGAAGAATGTGGTCTTGATCTGCCGGCGCGCCAATTCGTCGAGCACGGTCGGGGTCACCGCCGGCTCCGGGCCATTGTCGAAGGAAAGGGTCAGGTCGAACATTGCGGGCGGTATCGCCGATTTTCATGCAGCGAAGCAAGCCCGGCCGTGCCTCGTGCGGCAGATGAACGGCTTGGCGGACCTGCGCGCACCGCATAGGGTGCGCCACAATCCAAGCGTCGCCAATCCTTTGTCGCCGGGTCCCTTCATGTCGAGCCCCCTGATGCCATCAGCGCTGATGAGCCCGCTGTTTTCCAGCGCGGCGATGCGCGAAATCCTCTCCGATACCGCGCGGCTCAACCGCATGTTGCGGGTCGAGGCGGCGCTGGCCGCGGGCGAAGCCGCGATCGGCGTCATCCCTAAAGCTGCGGCGAAACCGATCGCCGATGCCTGCCACGCCAAATTCTACGATATCGGCGCGCTGAGCCTGGCTTCGGTCGCCGCCGGCAATCTGGCGATCCCGGTGGTCAAGGCGCTCACCGCCGAAGTCGCGAAGAAAGATCCGGAGGCCGCGCGCTACGTGCATTGGGGCGCGACCAGCCAGGACATCATCGACACCGCGCAGGTGCTGGAACTGCGCGCCGTCATCGACGACCTCACCACCGAACTCGATCGCGCGGTTCCCGCCTTCACGACGCTTGCGGAAAAGCACCGCCATACGGCGACCGTCGGCCGCACCTGGCTGCAGCAGGCGCTGCCGATGCCGTTCGGGCTCAAGGTCGCGGGCTATGCGGCCGCGCTGACACGAGCCCGCGCGCGGCTCAAGCGCGCCCGCAACGAGGCGCTGGTGCTGCAATTCGGCGGCGCCACCGGGACGCTGGCCGCGCTCGGCGACCGCGGAATCGATGTCGCCATCGCCTTCGCCAAGGAACTCGATCTGCCACTGCCCGACGCGCCCTGGCACACGCATCGCGACCGGCTCGGCGAGGTGGCGAGCGCGCTTGCGATCCTCGCCGGCACCTGCGGCAAGATCGCGCGCGATGTCGCCTTGCTGATGCAGACCGAGGTCGGCGAAGCTTTCGAGCCGGCCGGCGAAGGCCGTGGCGCATCGAGCACCATGCCGCACAAGCGCAATCCGGTCGCCGCGGCGGCCGGGCTCGCCTGCGCTGCGATGGCGCCGCAACTCTGCGCCACCATTCTCGCCGCGCAGGTTCAGGAGCATGAGCGCGCCGCCGGCGCCTGGGCGGCGGAATGGCCGACCTTCCCCGCGCTCGCGCTGGTCACCTCGGGTGCGCTCAATGCCGTGGTCGATATCGCAGAAGGCCTCGATGTCGATGTCGAGCGCATGCGCGACAATCTCGACATCACCGGCGGACAGATCATGGCCGAGGCGGTCGCCTTCAAGCTCGCCGAAACCATCGGCAAGGCCAGCGCGCACAAGCTCGTCGAAGCGGCGAGCAAGCGCGCCCACGCGCAGAACACCTCGCTGAAGGACGCGCTCGCATCCGACCCGCAGGTCACGGCCGTGGTCCCCGCCGGCGAACTGTCGAAACTGTTCGAGCCGATGAGCTATCAGGGCGTCGCCCAAGGCTTCATCGACCGCCTGATCGCGACGGCG
>JAEWHY010000484.1 GCA_023387555.1 Pseudomonadota bacterium | reverse complement strand
CTCGTAATAATCCAGCCCCGCCGGCACCGAGATCGCGACCTGGGTCGAGGCCGGGTCGGGCCGCAGCCGCAAATCGACGCGGAACACATAGCCGTCCGGCGTGCGCTCCTGCAGCAGTTTCACGAGGCCGCGCGTCACCCGGATGTACAGCGCGGACGCTTCGGTCTCGTCCGGGATCGCGGGCGCTTCGGGATCGTAGAAGACGATCAGATCGATATCGCTCGAATAATTCAGTTCGAACGCACCCATCTTGCCCATGGCGAGCACGATGTAGCCGGAGCCATCCTCGGGGGTCGCCGGATCGGGCGGCGCCAGCCGGCCGCGGCGCATCGCGTCATTCAACAGGAAGCGGACCGCGCCCTGCACCATGCGATCGGCCAGTTCGGTCAGCGCCTGCGTGATCCGCAGCACCGGCCAGACGCCGCCGACGTCGCAGATCGCGATCAGCAGCGCGGCTTCCGCCTTGGTGCGCCGGAGCAGACGCATCGCGTCGGCTTCGTCGGTCATGGCGGACAAGGCGCCCATGACATTGGCCAGGAGGCCCTCGAGATGGCTTTCGGGATTTTCGCGCAGCAGCCGGACCAGCCGCTCGGGATCGGCGCGCACGAGATCAGTCAGGTGCGGCGAATAGGTGAAGAAGCCGGCGATCAGGTCGCGCGACTTCGGCCATGCGGCGAATACGTCTCGCAACTCGTCGGCGCCGGCATCGAGCCCGGCGATCCAGTCATCGAGGCGGGCATGGCTTTGCGCGGTTTCCGCCAGATATGGCGTTTCAAGAATGCGGCCGGCCAACGGGCCCGTGGCGCCGCCGGTATCGGAAACTGCGTGTTTCGAGACTGCACCCGGACTCATCGAACCCGGCATAGACCATCCGCCTCGAAAAAGGGAGGCTAACCCGCGTCCCAGCCTTCAGGAGGCGGATTTCAGGAGGCGGATTTCAGGAAGCCTGGGAACCCGGTGCCTGAACCAATGGTCCGCCGCGCGGCAGCACCAGCACCGCGTTCAATCCGGGCGCATTGTCCTCAAGCTGCAATTCGCCGCCGTGCAGCCGGGCGACCGCCGCGACGAGGCTCAGGCCCAATCCGGAACCCGGAATGGTGCGGCTTTTCTCCAGCCGGACGAACCGCTCGACCGCGCGGTTGCGATCACCTTCCGGAATTCCCGGCCCGCGGTCGCCGACACTGAGCCGGACGCGGTCGCCATCGGCGCGCGCTGCGATCGTCACGCTGGTCGGCGCTCCGTTGGCCTTTGCCGTGGGTCCAGCGTATTTGATCGCGTTGTCGAGCAGATTGGCGAGCGCCTGGCTGATGAGTTCGCGATTGCCGCGCAGCAGAACCGCGCCGGGGGCATCGACGCTGAGCATCAGGCCCTGCTCTTCCGCCAGCGGCTCATACAATTCGCCGACGCTGCGCGCGGCCTCGGCGGCGTCGAAGTCGACCATGTTGTCGCGCGCCTGACCGGATTCGGCGCGCGCGATCATCAACAGCGCGTTGAAGGTCTTGATGAGCGAATCCGATTCCTCGATGGTGGCCTCGAGCGCGGCCCGATAGTCGGTCTCGCCGCGCGCCGTCCGCAATGCCTCCTCGGCACGGTTGCGCAGGCGCGTCAGCGGCGTCTTCAGATCGTGGGCGATATTGTCGGAGACTTCCTTCAGTCCCCCCATCAGCGCCTCGATCCGGTCCAGCATCTCGTTGAGATTATGCGCGAGCCGGTCGAGTTCATCGCCGCTGCCGGCGACCGGCAGGCGGCCGGACAGATTGCCGCCCATGATCGTGCGGGTGGTTTCGGTCATCGCATCGACGCGGCGCAGCACCCGCCGCGCGACGAAGAAGCCGCCGATCAGCCCGAGCACGATGACGACGGCCGCTGACCATTTGCCGGCATCCAGCACCACCTGAAAGAGCCGGTCGCGTTCTTCCAGATCGCGTCCGACCAAGAGCTTGAATCCGCCAGGCAAATGGTAGACGCGTGCCAGCGCGCGATGCAGGTCGGACGTTTCCCCTTCATCGATGCGGCGGTAGAAGGTCTCGGCCCAGCCCTGCCTGTCCATGGCGCCGGTCGGCAGAGAGCCGACATTCCCGGCGAGGCCATCGGCGTTCGGCGTCGTGACAAGGTAGAGGCTGGATCCCGGCCGGCGGGACCGCCCTTCGACGATCAGCGTCAGCCGCCTGATGCCGCCTGCGTTGAACTGATCCACGAGCCCGCTGATCTCGGCATCGACGACCTCGGTCACCTGTTCGGTAAACAGCCGCTTGGTGTTCAGCGCGAAATAGCCGAGCAGGAACACCGCGAACAGCGCGAACACCGTCAGATAGGCGAGCGTCAGCTTGAACGCGGTGGTCCGGAACAGCTTGCCGAGCGCCGTCGTCATCAGCCGCGCGCCGGCCTTGCTGCGCCTCGATAGCACGCGGCGTCCCCTTCGACAGTCAGGTCCGCGATCCGTCGCGGATCATGTATCCGGCGCCGCGGATCGTGTGCAGGAGCGGTTGCGAGAAGCCCTTGTCGATCTTGGACCGCAGCCGCGAGATGTGCACGTCGATCACGTTGGTCTGCGGATCGAAATGATAATCCCAGACATTCTCCAGCAGCATGGTGCGGGTCACCACCTGCCCGGCATGCTTCATGAGATATTCGAGCAGCCGGAATTCGCGGGGCTGCAGCACCACCTCGTCCTTGCCGCGGGTCACGCGATGCGACAGGCGGTCGAGTTCGAGATCGCCGACGCGGTAGACGGTCTCCTCGTTGCGGCCACCACGACGGCGCGCCAGCACCTCGACGCGGGCCAGCAGTTCGGAGAATGAATAGGGCTTGGGCAGATAATCGTCGCCGCCGGCCCGCAGTCCCTTGACCCGGTCATCGACCTGGCCGAGCGCGGACAGGATCAGCACCGGGGTCTCGACCTTCTTGGCGCGAAGCTCACCGATCACCGACAAGCCATCGCGCTTCGGCAGCATGCGATCGACGATCAGCACGTCGTAATCGCCGTCGAGCGCCATCGCGAGCCCCTCCTCGCCGTCAGCGGCGTGGTCGGCAACGTGTCCAGTCTCGCGGAAGGCGCGGACGAGATAATCCGCGGCGTCGCGGTCGTCCTCGATAATCAGCAATCGCATTGTGTCGAATTGCCCCGTGGCATCCGGGACGGAATCGCCTGTTACGGAGGAATTTGCAAGTGCGGTGGGATCTGGATGGGGGGACATGAGAGGGTGGCGACTTTAACGCTACTCCGCCACCCCCTCAGCTGACCCCGAACCGGCAGGGGCGACGGTCGCCGGGTTTCGAGGTGAAGGTCGTGCGGGAGGCGAGCCTGGGGCTCGCTTCGCCTGGTTTGCGGACGGACAGGCGCTACGCCCGTCCCTTTTTGATTTGCGGGAGTAGGCTTTATGCCCACCCCTATAGCGGGGGTGGGCGCAAAGCCCACCCCCAGGGTTTCGTGGCACCGGCGGGGGCGACGGTAGCCGGGGTCACGTCCCTTTCTCGCGACCTGCGGCGCGTGCCGCAGGCGATCTCGTCAGGCGCGGCCGGCCGGCAGCGCGACGAAGCGGGTGCCTTCGCCCGACTTCACGCGCATCAGCACGGTGCGCTTGCTGTCCTTGCGCGCCGCCTCGAGCGCCTTGCGGACGTCGGCCGGGTTCGACACCGGCTTGCCCGCGACCTCGAGGATCACGTCGCCGGTCTTGAAGCCACGCTCGCCAGCCGGGCTGTCCGGCAGGACGCGGGTCACGACCACACCCTCATTGCCGGAACCTGCGACCGACGAAGCCGGAGCGAGTTGCAGACCGAGCGCGGTCTCTTCCCGCGCCGGGCCGCTGCGCTCATCGCCACCGCGACGCGCTTCCACCTGGTCCGGCAACTCGCCGAGCGTGACGTTGACCGTCTTCTCCGAGCCGCCCTGCAGGATGGTCAGCTTGGCAGTGTTGCCGGGCGCCATCTGGGCGATGCGGCGCGAGAGCTCGCGGGCATTGCCGATCCGCTCGCCATTGACCGCGACGATCACGTCACCGGACTTGATGCCGGCCTTCGCGGCAGGGCTGTTCGGCGACGGCTCGGCAACGAGCGCGCCGTCGGTGTTCTTCAGGCCCATGCTGTCGGCGATGTCCTTGGTCACCGGCTGGATCTGCACGCCGATGAAGCCGCGGGTAACCGAGCCCTTGTCGCGCAGCTGCGACACGACCGAGTCCACCGTCGAAGCCGGGATCGCGAAGGCGATGCCGACGTTGCCGCCGGACGGCGAGAAGATCGCGGTGTTGACGCCCACGACGTTGCCGTCGGTATCGAAGGTCGGTCCACCGGAGTTACCCTTGTTCACCGGCGCGTCGATCTGCAGGAAGTCGTCGTATGGACCCGCGCCGATGTCACGGCCGCGCGCCGACACGATACCGGCCGTCACGGTCGAAGACAGACCGAACGGATTGCCGACCGCCAGCACCCAGTCACCGATGCGCGGCGTGCGTTCGGCAAGCTTGGCGTAGGGGAAGTTGTTGCCGTCGACCTTGATCAGCGCGAGGTCGGTGCGCGGATCGGTGCCGATCACCTTGGCCGAATAGGTCTTGCCGTCGTCGGTCTGGACTTCGACTTCGTCGGCACGATCGACCACGTGGTTGTTGGTCACGGCGTAGCCATCGGGAGAAATGAAGAAGCCCGAACCCTGGCCGGAGGTGCGACGCGGCGCGCGCGGCGCGTCGCTGCGGTTGGGCATATCCGGGAACATGTCTTCACCGAAGCGGCGGAAGAAGCGTTCGAAACCCTGGGGCAGCTGGCCTTCGAACGTGGAATTCTGCGGGCTCGCCTTGACCTTGACGCGGACGGCGATAACGGCCGGCTTCACTTTCTCGACAATGTCGGCAAATCCGATCGGGCGCTGCACGGTCTGGGCCTGCTG
>JAEWHY010000002.1 GCA_023387555.1 Pseudomonadota bacterium | reverse complement strand
CTGATCGTGCTGCCATTCGCTTGGCCCTATCTGAAGCGCGACTGGCCCACGATCAAATCGCATCTGCCCATTCTGGTGCTGCTCGGCGTCATCGGCACCACCGGCTATGCGATCCCCTCCTATTGGGCCCTGCAATACACGCTCGCGATCAATGGCCTGCTGATCCAATGCGCCATACCGATCGTGGTCGGGCTGATGTCCTATATTCTGGTCGGCGACCGCCTCAACGTCTGGCAGATCGCCGGCATCGCGATCTCGTTCTTCGGCGTGCTGGTGATCCTGACCCGCGGCGATCCGGACGTTTTTCATGCGATATCGTTCAACCGCGGCGATCTCTGGTTCCTGCTCGCGATCCTGATCTTCGCCTCCTACTCGCCGCTGCTGCGCAAGCGCCCGCCGCTGCACCCGCTGTCGTTTCTCGGCGTCATCGCGATCGCCGGCACATTGTTCGTGCTGCCGCTGGCCGCCTGGGAATTGTCGCAGACCGGCCTTCCCACCGTGAATGCGACCGGCATCGCCGTGGTGCTGTACATCGCGATCTTCCCGACGCTGATCGCCTATGTCTGCTACAATCGCGGCGTTCAGCTCCTGGGTCCGAATCCGGTCGCAGCGCTCTATCCGCTGATCGTCGTATTCGGGTCGATCCAGGCGGTGCTATTCCTCGGCGAGATACCGCAATGGTATCACTTCGTCGGAAGCGTCTTTGTGGTCGGCGGCGTCTTGCTCGCAACGCGAATGGGGGCGAAAGTCAAAACGCCTTAAGGAGCCCGGCGTCTTTCAAGATTTCATTTGCCGTCACGCGCGAGCGGAGCTTCTTGTCCACGGTAAGACGAACGCCTGACTGCGGATGCCACCAGATTTCGTGGTCACCGCGCCCCTGACGCTTGAATTCATAACCGGCGGCGCGGAGGAGTCTGACCAGATCCCGGTAGAAATCGGCATGACGCCGCCGCTATTCAGCGGCGATCAGGGGATCGCTGGCTCGCGCGATCACCTCGATTGTGGCGGGCGTATCGGTCACGCCCGCCTCTTCGAGCAGATCGAGAACCATGCCAGGCAGCTTTGCCCGCAGAGCCTCGACAGACTCGGCCTCCGTCACAAGCCCGCGCAGGTCGCGCGATGTTGCGACCCACACGCCCGCTTCCGGATCCCAGTCCGCCGTCACGACGATCGACCGCGCCATGGGAACTCTCCCTGGATGGTGACGGCTCGACCTTATCAGAACCGCAGCGGCTTGGCCTGCTGAACCTGCGGCAGCGCCCGTACCTTCTCCAGCACCGCCTCCGGCAATTCGCCGTCGATCTCGATCAGCGCCACCGCCTGACCGCCCGGTGCCTCGCGGCCGACATGGAAGGTCGCGATGTTGATCCCGGCCTCGCCGAGCGTGCCCGAGAACGTGCCGATGAAGCCCGGCTTGTCGAGATTGGTGATGTAGATCATCGACGGGCCGAATTCCGCGTCCATGCGGATGCCCTTGATGTTGACGATACGCGGCCGGCCGTCGGCGAACACCGTGCCCGAGACCGAGCGGGTCTGGCGCTCCGTGGTCAGCGTCACGGTGATCAGGCTCTCGTAATCGCATTCGCCCTCGCGGGTGATCTCCTCGATCACCATGCCGCGCTCCTTGGCCACCACCGGCGCCGACACGACGTTGACGTCCTGCAGCATCGGACGAAGGATTCCGGCGAGCGCCGCCGAGGTCAGCGCCTTGATCTTCATCTGTGCGACCGCGCCCTCGTAGGTGATCGTCACCTTCTCGATGCCGGTTTCGGTAAGCTGGCCGGCGAACGAGCCGAGCTTTTCCGCAAGCGCGATGAACGGCTTCAGCCGCGGCGCTTCTTCCGCGGTGATCGAGGGAAAGTTGACCGCATTCGAAATCGCGCCGCGCAGCAGATATTCCGACATCTGGTCGGCGACCTGCAGCGCGACATTCTCCTGCGCCTCGCTGGTGGACGCGCCGAGATGCGGGGTGCAGATCACGTTCGGATGGCCGAACAGCGGATTTTCGTTCGCAGGCTCGGTCGAGAACACGTCAAAGGCCGCGCCCGCAACCTTGCCGGAATCGAGCGCGGCACGCAGCGCCACCTCGTCGACCAGTCCGCCGCGCGCGCAATTGATGATGCGCACGCCCTTCTTCATCGAAGCGATCGCCTTGGCATCGACGATGTTCTTGGTCTTTTCCGTCAGCGGCGTGTGCAGCGTGATGAAGTCGGCGCGCTTGAACAGGTCGTCGAGCTCGACCTTCTCGACGCCGAGATCCATCGCGCGTTCCGGCGACAGGAACGGATCATAGGCGATCACCCGCATGCGCAGGCCGAGCGCGCGATCGATCACGATCGAACCGATGTTGCCGGCGCCGATCACGCCGAGCGTCTTGCCGGTGATCTCGACGCCCATGAAGCGGTTCTTTTCCCACTTGCCGGCCTGGGTCGACACGTCGGCGGCCGGAATCTGGCGCGCCAGCGCCAGCATCAGGGTGATCGCGTGTTCGGCGGTCGTGATCGAATTGCCGAACGGCGTATTCATCACGATGATGCCCTTAGCGGTCGCGGCGGGAATATCGACATTGTCGACGCCGATGCCCGCTCTGCCGATCACCTTCAGCTTCTTGGCGTGCTGCAGGATCTTCGGCGTGACCTTGGTGGCCGAGCGGATCGCAAGGCCATCATAATTGCCGATGATCTCGGCAAGCTTGTCCTTGTCCTTGCCGAGGTTGGGCTGGAAATCGACGTCGATGCCGCGGTCCTTGAAGATCTGCACGGCGGCGGGAGACAGCGCGTCGGAAATGAGGACTTTCGGTGCGGTCATGGTGAGCTTCCTTCACCCTCCCCTTGAGGGGGAGGGTCGGCCCGGAGGGCCGGGGTGGGGTGAAAAATGCGGATGCGATGAGCGGCGGCGTTACTTGGGCGAACTGTCACCCCACCCCACTCACCTTCGCTATCGCTGCGGTGAGCGACCCTCCCCCTCCAGGGGAGGGTGAAGACTCACGCCGCCTTCGGCAGCTTGTCCTTGGCCCTGGCGTAGGCCCAGTCGAGCCACGGCAGCAGCTTTTCGACGTCGCTCGTTTCGACCGTCGCGCCGCACCAGAGGCGAAGACCCGGCAGCGCATCGCGATGATTGGCGAAATCGAAGGCGACGCCTTCCTTCTCGCACAGCGCGACGAGGTCCTTTACGAACGCCCATTGCGCATCGACCGACAGGGCGGTGATCGCCGGATCGACGATCTTCAGGCAGACCGAGGTGTTCGAGCGCGTGTTCGGAGCCGTGGCGAGATTTTCGATCCACGGCGTCTTCGCGATCCAGTCATGAACCGCCTTCGCGTTGGCATCGGCGCGCGCGATCAGGCCCTTCAGGCCACCGGCCGACTTCGCCCAGGTCAGCGTGTCGAGATAATCCTCCACGCACAGCATCGACGGCGTGTTGATGGTCTCGCCGACGAAGATGCCTTCGTTCAGCTTGCCGCCCTTGGTCATGCGGAAGATCTTCGGCAGCGGCCACGCCGGCTTGTAGGTCTCGAGCCGCTCCACAGCGCGCGGCGACAGGATCAGCATGCCGTGCGCGGCCTCGCCGCCGAGCGCCTTCTGCCAGGAGAAGGTCACGACATCGAGCTTTGAAAAATCGAGCGGCTGCGCGAACGCGGCCGAGGTCGCGTCGCAGATCGTCAGGCCCTGGCGATCGGCCTTGATCCAGTCGGCATTCGGCACGCGCACGCCGGACGTGGTACCGTTCCAGGTGAAGACGATGTCGGTGTCGCTGTCGACCTTGGAGAGATCGGGAAGCTCGCCATACGGCGCCTTCAGCGTCGTGACATCCTTCAGCTTGAGCTGCTTCTCGACGTCGGTGACCCAGCCTTCGCCGAAGGATTCCCAGGCCAGCATGGTGACGGGGCGCGCTCCCAGCAGCGACCACAACGCCATTTCGACCGCGCCGGTGTCGGACGCAGGCACGATGCCGATCCGGTAATCGGCCGGAACTTCAAGAATTTCGCGGGTCAGGTCGATGGCGCGCTTGAGCTTCACCTTGCCCTCTTTCGAGCGGTGCGAGCGGCCAACCAGTGCGTCTTTGAGGGCTTGGAGGCTCCATCCGGGGCGCTTGGCGCAGGGGCCGGAGGAAAAATGCGGATTCGCCGGCCGCACGCCGGGTGTTGTCGTCGTCATGGTCTATCCTTCCAGATAGCACGCCCGCTCGTTGGGGAGGGGTGGCCCGCCGCGGCATGTATAGGAATGCCGCGCAGACGGCAAGAGTTTTGATCCTGCGACTTTCGACCATCGACGACCGGTTCGGATGTGCTGCGGCGCTGGCCGAGATGACAACGCGCACAGCGCTGCGGATCGACGGCGCGCCATCACCTGGGAAACATGACGCCGATGCTTCTGGCGCGGCGCCACTTCACCTTCGCGGCCCGACGAAATTCCTCATCCGGAATCGAAAGCACGACACGATCGGGAATGTCGCCGGAATGCCGGACCATGACCATCGCGCCGGCCTCGGAGATATTCCTGACCACACAGGGCACCGCATTGGCTTCGTCGATCTCGAGCTGCCCCAGCTTGTCAATTCGCCGGCGTGATGTGGTCTGGCGCGCGGAGGCCTGCGTCGCGATTTCGGTCATTCCCATTCCTTGCAACCCGCTACCAAAATGCGGGGCGCATTCGTTATACGCTCCGGCGGCGGAATGGGTGGTAACTATCGACCGCCAGCGCATCGCAGATGCGCGAAACCGTGAAACGTTTCCTTTCGGCACAACCGAAGACACGCCAAGACTGTTGACACCTTTTCGATCTTGCGTGGCATGTCGCAGCGTCGGCAACACCCGGTGTGCCGATCTGATGCGATCGCCGTAAAGCGATGACGGGACGCGATAACGCGCCATTCGTTCGCATTTTAGGTATTAAGCACGCGAGCATCTAGCAGTGGTTATGTCTTCGCGAGACTCGCCACAGCCATCTTCTCCGGCTCTGTTCCCCTCCGCAATTCAGGGGGAGTCAGACAATGCCGATGTATTTTTTCCACATGGCGACCCGCGGTCAGCGCGTGACCGACACCGTCGGAAAGAATCTGCCTTCATTGATCGAAGCGCATCAGCATGCGACGGATCTGGTCAACAAGACGATGAAATATGTCGATACGCCTCATCATGAGCGCTGGGTCATCGAGGTTTGCAGCCCGCAGGACCAGATGTTGCTTGCGGTGATGTTTCCGGCTCAGCAGAACAGGATCGACGGCTGGATGTCGCTCACGCGACAGAGCAGACGTCAGGATTCAATGAGCTCATGAGGGAGCGCAAGGCAACGACGCGGCGCGTGCACGATTCACACCGCGCCCGTCGCCGCGTTGAAAACCGTCCGCCGCGAGGCGCGGTCAGTCCATCTGATAGCGCAGGCCGATGCGGAATTCGTTCGCCGTCAGGTCCTGAAGCGTGAGATAGTTCACCATGTGCGGGTTGAACGTGGTCTCGCCGAGATTGAGGAAGCGATAGCTCATGTCCACCGACCAGCGCGGCGCAAAATTCCAGGCGACACCGGCCATGACGGCCCAGGCGAAATCGGCATGGCTCTGCTTGTCCGGATTGATCGGACCGTTCGGCGCCGAATAATCCTGGACCCAGAAATTCGCGACACCGGCGCCGGCGCCGACATAGGGCGTGATGCCCGACCAGGTGCCGAGATCGAGATAGACGTTGGCAAGGGCAACCAGCGTATCGACCTTCGCGTCATAGACGCCGTTCGGCCTGGCGGTCGTGGAGAAGCGCGTCTTGCCGGAATAATCGACCGTGACGTCGGCGCGGAACCAGCCCGACTTGTAGCCGCCACCGCCGCCGCCGGTCACGATGCTGTCGATCGAGAGGCCGCTCGGAATCGGGAAGTCAGAAAAGGCCGATCCGATCTTGGTGTCGGCGCGCCACCCGATGTCGCCGCGCAGATACCAGCCCGAGGTGTATTCGGTGACGACCCCGGCCGGCTGATATTGCGGGTAGACGCCGGTCGGCACGTCCGCGGCGCGCGCGGTGTGCACACCAATGCTCATGGCCGCAAAACCGGCGCAGACCACGGCAAACGACAGCGAACGACGCATGGCACTCTTCCTTCGGTATTCGCCTTTGCGGGCGTCAACGTTCCGGAAACCATAAGTGCCGTTGGTTAAGGCTTAGCTAACCATAACGATCGCGCCGCCATCATCAACGAATGGATATTGACTCTATTCGACGGAACCGACTGCGCATTGGTCGCG
>JAEWHY010000448.1 GCA_023387555.1 Pseudomonadota bacterium | reverse complement strand
ACCTTGAACTGCTCGGCCATGAGATGGCTCACCGAGCCGTTGCCCGCCGAGGCATAGGCGAGTTTTCCTGGCTGTGCCTTGGCGAGCGCGACAAGATCGGCAACCGTGTTCGCGGCAACCTTCGCATTGACCACGAGGACGTTCGGGACCTTTGCGATCAGGCCGACCGGCGCGATATCCTCGATCACGTCAAAGGTCAGCGCCTTGTAAAGCAGCGGATTGATCGTCAAGGTCGACGCCGTGCCCATGCCGATGGTGGCGCCGTCAGGCGACGCCCTGACGAGGGCCAGAGTGCCGACCGATCCGCCGGCGCCGCCGCGATTGTCGATCACCAGCGATTGGCCGAGCGGAGCGCGCATCGCCTCGGCCACCACGCGTCCGATCATGTCGGTCGAGCCGCCGGCCGGGAACGGCACGATCAGCGTCACCGGGCGCGAGCGGCCATCCTGCGCGGCGGCCATACTGCCGAGCGATAGCGCCGCGCAAAATCCCGCGACGATCAGGCGAATGCAGGTACGCCACCGCATGGCGAGGCTCCTCAGCGCATCGTCCAAGGCTACTGCAGCAGGCCGATGCTTCAGGGCCAATGCTTGCACGAAACCGATGCGCGAGTCACACCCGCGCATCGCGATCACGCTCTGGCTGCGATCATCATCCGATGAAATCGCGCAGCATCTTATTGACGGTATCCGGCGCCTCGACCTCCGGGAGGTGGCCGATGGCCTCCAGATATTCCAGCTTGCCATTCTTGAGGTGCTTGATCAGCACATCGGCATTGCGCTCGCCGGGATTGACCTTGTCGGTCCGGCCCTGGATCAGCAGCACCGGCATCGTCAGCTTCGCGCCGGATTCTTCCGGGCTGTAGCCATTGACCATGCCGAGTTTCACGCCGTGCATGAAGCCGCGCGGCATGGTCGCGCGCAGCACGCGCTGGACCTCGGCCTTCAGCTCCGGTGACGCATTCGGCCCGAGCAACGCGTCGACCCGCGCGCCGAAGCCGTAGAAGCCCTTGGCGACCTGGCCTTCGCGGGTTGTGATGATCTTCTGCTTCTGCTCCTCCGGCATGTTCTTCGGGCCGACGCCCATGCCGGTCAGGGCCAGCTTTGCGACGCGGTCGGGATAATGGATGGCGAAGCACTGCGCCACCCGGCTGCCGAACGAATTGCCGACGATGCTGATCGCGCCCTCGATCTTGAGCGCGGTCAGGAAGTCGCGCACCGCGTCCGCATAATCCTTGCACTCGGCCACATCCTTCACGAAGCCGTCGCTCATCATGTAGCCCGGCGCGTTCCAGGCGATCACGCGATAGCGGTCCGACAGCCCGGCCAGCTGATGGCGCCAGTGCATCGCATTGGCGCCGACCCCGTGCATCAGAAGGACCACCGGGGCGTCGGGCCGGCCCGCCTCCAGATAGCTGAAGCGGTCGCCCTGGTAATTCGCCCGCGACGCCGCAGGGATCTCGGCGAACAGCATGTCGGGCAGCGGCGGGACTGCGGATTTCATCTGAGCCTGAACGGGTTGCACTGCGACCGCCAATGTAGCGGCCACCACCGCAAACGCGACACTCATACGCATTCCAAACCTCCCTGCGGCCCAACCGGCCGTGCCGGCAGGGTAACACGGGCAAACCGGGTGCTATCCGGGACATCCCCAGCTTTCCGCCGCGCCTCCGGCATGACGAGAATGCGCCGTGTCAGGCATCAGGCTTGCATGGATCGCCCCGCTCGCCTCTCGTTCGAAAGCGGCGTTTTTGATCACTTAAATCGATTGAAAAGCATGGCCATGAACCTCGGCGTCCCGGTCGACACGCTTCGTATCGTCCAGCCCGCATCCTTCAAGCCGCCCCTGCTCGCGTTTCTCGAGCAGTCCCATGCCCGCTTTCGCGAGGATTTCGCGGGAACTGTTGCCGATTACATCCCCGAACTCAGCAAGGCCGATCCCGCCAAATTCGGGGCCGCGGTCGCAACCATCGACGGGCATGTCTACGAAGTCGGCGATTCTGCCTGTCCTTTCACCATCCAGTCCGTCTCCAAGGCGTTCGTGTTCGCGCTCGCGCTCGAGCTTCTGGGGTCCGATCACGTGGAGACCTTCGTCGGCGTCGAGCCAAGCGGCGAGGCCTTCAATTCGATCCGCCTGAACGCCAGGAACCAGCCGTTCAACCCGATGGTCAATGCCGGGGCGATCGCCTGTTCGGGGCTGATCTATGCTGCGAAAGGCGATGCGGCGTTCGAGGTGATCCGCACCCTGCTCGGCCGCTTTGCCGGACGCGAACTCGACGTCGACGAGGCGGTCTACCGGTCGGAATCGGCGACCGGCGATCGCAACCGGGCGATCGGCTGGATGCTGCGCAATTACGGTAACCGGGACGCTGACGTTCTCGAACGTCGATTACATCGCCCGGCGCATGCTGTCGCATGACCCCGGCCTTTTCACCGTGATCGACCTGCGCCGCGTGCCGCTGATCACCAGCGCTGCCGCCAAGATGCTGGCCGGGCTGTTCGAAACCCTCACCGCCAATGGCACCCGGACGGTTCTTGCCGGCATCGAACGGCCATCCCGCAATTTCTCGCAATTGCAGGCCTGGCTGGCGGACGGCGGCCGCGAGCTGCGGACCTTCTCGCTGCTCGACGAGGCGATCGAATGGTCCGAGGATCAGGTCATCTTTCGCTATGGGGGCTTCAGCCAGATCGCCGATGTCCCGCTCGGCGAG
Source organism: Pseudomonadota bacterium (assembly GCA_023387555.1). GTDB lineage: Bacteria > Pseudomonadota > Alphaproteobacteria > Rhizobiales > Xanthobacteraceae > Pseudorhodoplanes. The sequence continues at coordinate 8,154 of JAEWHY010000448.1, read as the reverse complement.
CAGGAATTGCTGAAAGGGCTGGCCGCGGACGATCTCGCCGAACTGGAAGAGCTGTGCGAGACCCGCAGCTATGCTCCCGGCGAACGCATCGTCGCCAAGGGCGATGCCGCGGATTCGGTCTTCTTCGTACAGCGCGGCATGGTGAGCGTGAAGCTGGCCGACGGAGTGCGGCTCGCGACGCTGGTGCCCGGCACGGCTTTCGGAGAATTGTCGCTGATCGGCGGCTCGCGCAGCGCCGATGTGCTGGCCGACAATGCGGTGCTGTGCCGGCGCATCTCGCTCGGCACTTTCGACGATTTCCGCACCCGCCGTCCGGCTGCGGCTGCGATCATCATGCGCAATCTCGCGCATGTGCTGGCGCACCGCCTGCTGCAGGCCAATACCAAGATCGATCTGCTGAGCGCGAATTGAGCGTCTCGAGCGAGGCGCGTAGCGGTTCGCGTCAAGCAAGCCCGGCAAGTCCTGGCGCACGGCTCGCGAAAGCCGCGCCGCGCTCATTCATCGGAGGCGACGCGCGGGCTATTTGCGCTGGCGCTTCTTCGCGGTCGACTTCGATTTGGACTTTGCCTTGGATTTGGATTTGGCCTTGGACTTGGATTTAACCTTGGACTTGGCTTTCGTAGTCTTCGCCTTTGCTGCGGACTTGGTCTTGGCTGTCGCCTTGTCCGCGTCCTTGGACGCAGCGCCGACCTTGCCACGCTTGACCTGCGGCTTCTTGCCCGCGGCCGCCGCGCGGCGCTCGGCGCGCAGACGCTTCGCCCGCGCCTCGGCGCGTTCCGCCGCCCGCTTCTCGAGGCACTTGTCGCACTTGCAGCCGACCGGCTTGAGGAAGATATCAAAGTAATCCGGGCCGTAATCGTAGGTGATCTCCTCGCCCGGCTTGATCTTCTTGCGGGCGACCACGATCACCTTGTGGCCCTTCACATCGCTCTCGGCATTCGGCCGGCAGGAGTGATTGAAGTAGCGCGCGAGGTTGCGGCGGTTAGACCCGTCGATGGTCCAGCGCGAATTGACCTCGAACATGTAGCGGTTGTCGCGCTTCTCGGCTTCCTCGTTGGTCAGCATCTGACCGCGATAGGTGTCGATCAGTTCGCCCTTGGCGATCTCTCGCGTGGCGAAGCAGCCAAGACCGGTCCGGGAGCGGCCGATGCGATAGGCACGGCGGAAGGGCTTTTTTGCGCGGGGCATGATGCTTTGACAGAATCGATGAGGGCCTCTGCGCGAGAGGCATAAGCAAAAGCCGGGCCGATTTCAATTGCTGCTTGTGATCTCTCCCCGCTTAAGCGGGGAGAGAGTGCGGGCAAGGCTATTGCGAGCGGGCTGCAAGGCGCGACTATCCCAGGTTCAGTTCCTGGAAGAAGTCATTGCCCTTGTCGTCGATGATGATGAAGGCCGGGAAGTTCTCCACCTCGATGCGCCAGATCGCTTCCATGCCGAGTTCGTGGAACTCGATGGTCTCGACCTTCTTGATGCAATGTTCGGCGAGGTTCGCGGCCGCGCCGCCGATCGAGCCGAGATAGAAGCCGCCATGCTTCTTGCAGGCTTCGCGCACCGTGGCCGAGCGATTGCCCTTCGCCACCATCACCAGAGAACCGCCGGCCGCCTGGAACTGGTCGATATAGCTGTCCATGCGGCCTGCCGTGGTCGGACCGAACGAGCCCGAAGCATAGCCCGCGGGGGTCTTGGCCGGCCCTGCGTAATAGACCGGATGGTTCTTGAAATAGTCCGGCAGCCCTTTGCCCTGCTCCAGCCGCTCGCGCAGCTTGCCGTGGGCGAGGTCGCGCGCCACCACCATCGTGCCGGTGAGCGACAGCCGCGTCTTGATCGGATATTGCGACAGCGTCTTGCGGATCTGGTCCATAGGCTGGTTCAGATCGATCTGCACCACCGGACCGCCGAGCGTCGATTCATCGATCTCCGGCAAATACTGCGCCGGGTTATGCTCCAGCGCCTCGAGGAACACGCCGTCCTTCGTGATCTTGCCCATCGCCTGGCGGTCGGCCGAGCAGGACACGCCGAGCCCGATCGGCAGCGAGGCGCCATGGCGCGGGAGCCGGATCACCCGCACGTCGTGGCAGAAATACTTGCCGCCGAATTGCGCGCCGACGCCGAGCGACTGCGTCATCTTCAGGACCTCCTGCTCCATCTCGAGGTCGCGGAAGGCGTGGCCGTCCTCGGAGCCCTTGGTCGGCAGGGTGTCGTAGTAACGGCAGGAGGCGAGCTTCACCGTCTTCAGATTCAGTTCGGCCGAGGTGCCGCCGATCACGATGGCGAGGTGATACGGCGGACACGCCGCGGTGCCGAGCGTCAGCACCTTCTCCTTGAGGAAGGCCAGCAAACGGTCGCGCGTCAGGATCGAGGGCGTCGCCTGGAACAGGAAGGTCTTGTTGGCCGAACCGCCACCCTTGGCGACGAACAGGAACTTGTATTCGTCGTCGCCGTCGGCATAGAGCTCGACCTGCGCAGGCATGTTCGACTTCGTGTTGGTCTCCTCGAACATCGAGAGCGGCGCGAGCTGCGAATAGCGCAGGTTCTTCTTCAGGTAGGAGTCCCGCGCGCCCTCGGCGAGCGCCGCCTCGTCGTCACCCTCGACGAAGACATTGCGGCCGCGCTTGCCCATGATGATGCAGGTACCGGTGTCCTGGCACATCGGCAGCGTGCCGCCGGCCGCGATATTGGCGTTCTTGAGGAAGTCATAGGCGACGAACTTGTCGTTGTCGCTCGCCTCCTTGTCGTCGAGGATGTTGCGCAGCTGCTGCAGATGCCCCGGCCGCAGGTAGTGGTTGATGTCGTTGTAGGCGGCCTCGGCCAGCGCCTTCAGCGCGTCCGCCGGCACGACGAGCACGTCGCGCCCCAGCACCTTTTCGGTGCGAACGCCCGCCACATCGAGCTTGCGATACGGCGTCTGGTCCTTGCCCAGCGGGAACAGCGGGGTGTGGCGATAGGCGGGGATCGGGGGCGTGACAGGGGCGTTCATGGGTGTCTCGGGGCGATCTCTGAGCGGATTTCTCTAGCGATTTCAGGGCGGCCGGGCATGGCCGGGCCGGTTCGGAACGGTTCTAGAGAGTTTTGGGTGGGAGGGGAAGGAAGGGGTGGAGTTCGCGAGATTCAGCTTTTTGGTTTGGCCCGCTCGCGTTGTGCGGCAGCCAACTCATCCAGTTTCAGAACCTTCAGAAGGCGGACGATCTGTCGTCGCTCCGCACTTCGCCTGTTTCCATAATTTACGCCCCTTGAGATGAGCCTTCTTCGCGATGCGGCTTGAAACGTGGTCAGCAATACCTGCAAGACATTTCCGCCTCTCGGGGGCGTTTGGTTCATCTCTTCGAAAGTGACCATTTCGGGCCACCGAGGGGTAAGCAAAACCTGCTCCCGAATGTTGTCCACGATGACGCGCGTCTTCGGGGAGGCACGCAAGACTGATGCGAAGAACTCAAAGTACAAGCAAAACAAAAAGGCTCCGTACAACGAGCAATAGGCCGCGGAATAGGCATCAAAATTCTTGGTTGAAAACACCACGTTCGGCTGCTTTCCCCAACCGGAGCGCAAAAGCGACTGAACGTTGAAATGAACTGCAGCCGACGTCAGTCGATATAGGTAGTCATAGAGAACGGCTAGTTGGTGCAACCCCTGCTTTTCTGCGATCTGTCTGATCGGGGGCATGGAGCCACGGCTTAGATTTGGCCAACCGTGTTTGCTCCAAATCGATCGGGCATCAGCCTCACTGCGCGCGATACCTATGTCTACGTCCTTTATTCGCAGGACAGGTTGTTGCGGCCTAACGGCAGCAAAAAACGCGTCTTGTCGTTTTGTTCGGATACGGATTTCAGCGCTGGCAAGCGCACTGAGCAATTTGTTTCGGTCCCGAGACGGCATTCTGCCGATGAAACGCAATACGATAAGGTCCTCGCAGACTCCTCGAAGCGACGACATCAAAAAGAAGGCGCTTTTCGATTTTGTAGCCTGCGGTATCGCCAAGTTTAATTCGAAGCACTTGGCAGCGGATGCCTTTACGCACAGTGAGAACATTGTATGTCGGCCCATTGTGCCCTTCGCGATCTCCGACATATAGCTCGTCAGGGCCAGAAAACTTTTTGGAAGACTGGGTCGCGAGTTCGATTTTGGCCTTTGTCCGTCGCGGCTGCGCGTAGTCCCTTTTCTCCTCGCTGTAGACATGCGGCGTCCTGTTCAATGAAAGTTGAGCACAAAATGCCATTCAAACAAATTGATGGCTCAGCAACCGTAGCCCGGACGGAGCGAAGCGCAATCCGGCGCCATCCGCTAGGCGAATGAGCGAAGCGTAATCCGCCGTCAAGCCAACGCAAGAGTGGCAGGTCACGGCTTCGCCCGACCTACCCTGCGATTCTTCCGTACCAGCTCGAAACTGATCTTCACCTGTGCCCCGTCGCCTTCGCAAAGCGCTACAGAGTTGTGGTCGAAGTCCGTCCGCATCGTCCCGTCATTGCGAGGAGCGCACCGCGCGACGAAGCAATCCATCAAGCGATCAATCGTAGTCGTCATTGCGGCATAGAGATTGCTCCGTCGCTTCGCTCCTTGCAATGACGAATGCTGCTGTAACAGCGCCCCCGTCGACAGCCACCCGCGTCCGCCTTCAAGATAGCGTTTCGGGTCCCTCATGCGGCTAAAACACTGCATTCATACCGGAAACCATCGTCTTTCTCATGACGCCAGTCCATCATCCCCGCTCATTCCCGCGAAGGCGGGAATCCAGAAAGGTCCATCGACGCCATGATGTCGGCGCTGGGTCCCCGCTTTCGCGGGGACGAACGGCAGCGATCTTTCGCCGGACGAACGGGACCGACCAAGCGTAGCCCGGATGAGCGAAGCGATATCCGGGATGCATCCAACTGCATTCCGCTTCCCCGCGCCGCGCGCTACGCTCGACACGCTGACTCGCCCCGCGCGCGCCAATGAGGTCCGTCCATGCTGAGCTGGCTCATCCGGTTGATCCTCATCCCGTCGGGTGTCATCGCCGGATGGTTCGTCGCCAAGGACGCGCCGAATTTCGGCATCGTGCAGGCCACGGTGGCGCTGTTCCTGATCGTGTTCGTGGTTGCGGTGATCGCGCTGACGAAGGGCGATGGGAAGGACAAACGTGCGTAGGGTTACGCAACGCTCATCGCCACGGCGCGACGCTCCGTAGGATGGGTTGAGCGCAGCGAAACCCATCACGCTGCGGAAACAAAATCTCCGCCACCCGCTTTCCGCATAGGCGACGACTTGCCCAAGGCTTACGCCCCAGCCCCGACGGATCGATGGGTTTCGCTGCGCTCAACCCATCCTACGAGGTTGCATCCCGCATTCCGCCCGCGCCTCACAGAAGCGCAACGAACTCCGCCACCGTCAGGCCGGCCTGCGCGATGATCGCACGCAGCGTGCCGGGCTTCAGATCGCCGGCATGAACCGGCACCGTCACCTTGCGCGCGGGATCGCCAGCGTGAATGAGCCGGCAATGGCTGCCTGACTGGCGGGAGATAACGAATCCGGCGCGTTCCAGCGCGCGAATGGTCTCGCGCGCGGTGACGACCGGCAGCCCCGTCATGCGGCCAGCGTGACCGTGACCTGTCGGATGCGCGGCGGCTCGCTTCCCGGGATCTGTTCGCCGCGCGCGGCGGCATCCTCGATCACGAGACGAATGGCGTCCTCAGCCATCTCAAGTGCCTCGCGCTCGTCCTTGCCGTAGGTCACGATCTCCGGAAAGACCGGGACGCGCACGGTGAAGCCGCCGTCTGCTTCCGGTTCGAGCACCACTGCAAAGGTTCGCTGGTCCGGCTCTGTCATAAGCCCAGTTTACCACACTCCGCTCATTTCCGCGAAGGCGGGAATCCAGACAGACGGACCGCGCGGCGGCGCTCAGGCGGCCTACTGCGTGCCGTCTGTAGTCTGTAGGATGGGTTGAGCGCAGCGAAACCCATCACGTTGCCGAAACAAAATCTCCGCCACCTGCTATCCGCATTTGCGACGACTTGCGGCCAAGGCTTACGCACCCGGCCGCGACGAATCGATGGGTTGCTTTGCGCTCAACCCATCCTACGAGGTTGCACTCCCTCATGTCCCATGACACGACAGCTCGCCCACTTGACATTTATAGGAATATAGTCCATATACGCACCCGCCTCGCTCAACGAGGGGCGTCAACCGGTGACGCCAGTTGATGGAGCGGGGTGCGGCGCCTGCGGGTGTGCGTTCGTCACGCATGCTCCCGGGAGGCCTCGGAACCCCGCTCTACGGGCACTACGACCCGTGCGCGAGGAGCTCGCTGTACGGCCCCGGTCACAGTGACCGGGGTACGCAAACGCGGGTCCGGGGTCAGTGCGATGCCTCCGGTGTCGCACCAGAACGCCGCCAAAAGAAGCCTGCGGAAGGCCACAGGCCCGACGCGGGTGATGCGCCGTGAGGCGGCCGTGCGCTGGCAACAGTGTGCGGCGTATTCAGGAATGCCCTGCGCTTCACGGCGCATCATTCCCCTCGCCTGTTCGCCTCCGGCGTCCCCGCGCCGCAAACAACAGGGGCGATGAGGCACGCGCTGTCGCGACCGCGAACCCGGCTCGCACCCCACCGCCGCCTTCCGCGTGCAAAATTTGCGATGCCCCGGACTTTCTTCGGAACGCGCAACCGATCCTTGAACACACCTGCAACCGGCGCGTGCCGCGCGGCCGCAGACATGCTCAAATCCGAATGTCGATTCGTTCCGCTTGCGCGCCGGGATGCGCCGCCGCTTTGCAACATCGATGTGGCGGATACCCATCATCCGCGCTGGAAGGCGACTGCAGGCAGAGGGATTGCTCCCATGCGACTGGTTGCTGGAATGCTTGTCGCCGCGCTGGTCGTCGCGGCCTTTGACCACGCAATGTACGGCGGACGCTTCCGCACCGGCGTCACCTCGATGGTCAAGCACATGACGAATGTCACCTGGCGGCACTAGCGCCAAGCTGCCGCATCAATCCGGCCTCGTCGAAATTGTGCCAATGCGCGACGATCCTGCCGCCGCCGACGCGATACCAGTCGGAGAAGCTTACGCTGACGCGCCGCCCCGCTGGCGCGATCGGACCGAACGGCCCCAAGTGCGTGCCGGTGAAGGTCGAACGCGCCGCCACGAGATCGCCCGCCGCGATCACGGTCTCGAGCGCGAATTGCCCGTCCGGAAAGGCATGCCACCACACCGCGAGCTTCTGGATCACGGCGTCGGCGCCCGCCGACAGACTTGGCGCGGCATCGTGATCGATGAAGTCCTCCGCCAGAAAGCCACCGGCGCGCGCGGCGTCGCCGGTCATGAGCACCTCCCGGAAGAAGCGCACGATCAGCCGCGCATTGAGATCGGCCTGCGCACTGTCGGAAACGATCTGGGGCATTATCGCGGTCACGGCCGATGATAACGGGGACGACGTGCGGAGGCGAGATCGGCGGCGATCCGATGGTGTCATGCCTGTGGCGAACCTGCGAAATCCGTGTACCATCGTCCGATTGCAGGTCCCCTCCCGTCGCGCATGCGTCCTGTCCGCGTCTATTCCTGGTACGGCTATATCGGTGCGCCCTTCCCGCGCGGCGTCGGCTATTCGCGCGGCATCGATGTGCTCGGCCGCAAGCTCGGCGCGCTCCCCGGCGTCACGGTGGCCCCGACCCATGCCAACTGGCTGTCGCAAAGCAAGGTCGCGGCCGATGCGCGCGCCCATCCGTCGGCGCTCAAGGTCTGCATCGGTCATTCGATGGGTGTCTACGCCATCACGCGCATGGCCGCCCGGGCCCGCGATGTCATCTGGGACCTGATGATCGCCTTCGAGCCGGCGCCCGGCTACAGTTCGCTCGGCGCCTTCGCCTGCCCGCCGCTCGGCGGCAATGTGCGCGATGCGATCTGCTTCCGCTCCACCAACTGGCTGAACCCGATCGGGCACGGCCGGCTGCATGCGGCGCAGGACTTCACCGGCGCGATCAGAACCATCGAACTCGATGTGCTGCATCACCGGATCGCCGCCGACACCGGCGCGCATGATGTCTGCGTGGCCGCGGTCCAATCGCTGATTGCAGCGTAACGCGCTCGCGGCCCGTAAACGCCAACAACGCGTTCACATCGCGTTCATCGCCCGGCGCGTTTGCCCCAACGAACCTCGAAAAAATGCGGCGCGCAGCTCTTCACGA
>JAEWHY010000440.1 GCA_023387555.1 Pseudomonadota bacterium | reverse complement strand
GCTTTCAGTAGTCGTCCCCGCGAAAGCGGGGACCCATAACCACCAGTCTGGACTATGGGCCCCCGCTTTCGCGGGGGCGACAGACATCAATGCACCTCCGCCGCCAGCACGGCCTCGGCGCGGATTTCCTCGGTCAGCCGCGCCTTGAGTTCGGAAAACTCCGGCGAGGTCTTGATGGTGTAGTGACGCGGATGCGGCAGCGTCACCTGCAGGTCGGCCTTGATGCGGCCGGGCCGCGCGCTCATCACGAGGACGCGCGAGGCGAGGAAGATCGATTCCTCGATGTCATGGGTGACGAACAGCACGGTCTTGCGCTCGCGCTCCCAGATGCCGAGCAGAAGCTCCTGCATCAGCGCGCGGGTCTGGTTGTCGAGCGCGCCGAACGGCTCGTCGAGCAGAAGGATTTCCGGATCGTTCGCCAGCGCGCGGGCGATCGCGGTGCGCTGCTGCATGCCGCCGGAGAGCTGCTTCGGATAATGCCGCGCGAAGCTCTGCAGGCCGACGCGCTCCAGCCATTGCGCAACGATGGTGTTGCGCTCGTTCTGCGGCACGCCTTTCTCGCGCAAACCGAACGCGACGTTTTCCGAAATCGTGAGCCAGGGAAACAGCGTGTAGGACTGGAACACCATGCCGCGGTCCGGGCCGGGCCGTTCCACCTTCTTGCCGTCGAGCAGGATCGTGCCTGTGGTCGGCGTATCGAGGCCGGCAACGAGCCGCAGCAAGGTGGACTTGCCGCAGCCGGACGGCCCGAGGATCGTGACGAAATCGTTGTCGGCGATATTGAGGTTGGTCGGTTCGAGCGCGCGGGTCGGCGGTCCGCCATGCAGGCCGGGAAACACGCGCGACACATTCTCGATGCGAAGCTTGGTCATCGAGCGGCCCACACTGCTTTCTTCCCTCCCCCTGAAAGGGGGAGGGTGATCCGCTCGCGCGCTTCCGCGCGGGCGGATCGGGTGGGGGTCAATTGCAAGACTTGATGATTATTTCGGACCCCCACCCGCCGCGCTTCGCGCGTCGACCTCCCCCTTTCAGGGGGAGGTGAAAGAAAGAGGGGGAACGCAGAGCCCAAGATCGAAGAGCAACACACCCTCATATCTGGCTCCACGGGAACAGCTTGCGGTTGGCGGCCTTGAACAGATAGTCCGAGATCAGGCCGATGATGCCGATGACGATGATGCCGAAGATCATCTGGCCGGTCGCGAGCAGCGCCTGGCTGTCGATGATCATGTGGCCGATGCCGGACGACGAGCCGATCAGTTCGGCGACGATGACATAGGTCCAGGCCCAGCCGAGCACCAGCCGCAGGATTTCGGCGATGTCAGGCGCCGACGACGGGATCAGCACGCGCGCCAGAATGCCGCTGTCGCGCGCGCCAAGGGTCAGCGCCGCCTCGACCAGATCGCGCCGCGTGCTCGCGACCGTCACCGCCACCATCAGGATGATCTGGAACACCGAGCCGATAAAGATCACCAGCAGCTTCTGCAGTTCGCCGATGCCGGCCCACAGGATCAGCAGCGGGATGAAGGCGGAGGCCGGCAGATAGCGCGCGAAGGACACAAACGGCTCGAGGAAGGCTTCGATCGGCTTGTAGGCGCCCATCAGGATTCCGAGCGGCACCGCAACGATCGCCGCCAGCGTGAAGCCTCCGACCACGCGCCAGATCGTCACGCCGATGTCGACATAGAAATGATGCTTGGTGAGCAGGTACCAGCCGTCCTGCACCATGGTGACCGGGCTTGCGAGGAAGGTCGGCGACACGAAACCGCCGTGCGTCGCGATCGCCCAGGCCGCCAGGAACAGCACGAAGAATGCGATGCCGAGCAGCGCGCGGGCGGTGTTCGATATCGGTGCAAGGGGTGTCATCATCGCAGACTCGTGTCCCGGGCGCAGCGCAGCACGTCAGTGGTGCGCCGCAGACCCGGGACCCACAAATTGACCGGAGAGGATGAGCACCCCGGATCGGCGATACAGCGCTGCTGCGCTGCATCGCGTCCGGGGCACGAGGGGCGTTACTGCACGAAGCGCGGGTCGGCGAGCTTCGACAGATCCGGGATCTGCTTGATCACGCCGATTTCGAGGAGAAGGTCAGCCGCTTCCTTGGAGAACTGGGCGTGCTCGCCGGAGAAGAACTTCTTGTTCGCCGCCTGGTCCTGCCAGCGCAGGAACTTCGCCGAATTGCCGAACTGCTCGCCGCTCTGCTTCACGTCGGCGCCCATGATCTCATAGGCCTTCTTCTCGTCGTTCTTGATCATATCGAGCGCTTCGAAATAGCTCTTCACCAGCGCCCTCACCGCCCCTTCGTTCTTGGCAATGAACTCCGGCGTGCAGCCGAAGGTGTCCATCACCATCGGATAGTCGAGCGTGGTGGCAATGATCTTGCCGGCTTCCGGCTTGGCGCGCACAGCCGAGAGATACGGCTCATAGGTCATCGCCACATCGTTCTGGCCGGCGATGAAGGCCTGCGCCGCCGGTCCGGGCTCCATGTTGACGACCTTGACGTCCTTCACGGACAGCCCGTTCTTCTTCAGGAACCAGGCCAAGGTGAAGTAAGGCGCCGTGCCGGGTGCCGAGGCGGCGACCGTCTTGCCCTTCACGTCCTTGATCGACGCGATGTTGTTGCGCACGGCCATGCCGTCCGCGCCGTAGGACTTGTCGAGCTGGAACAGCTGGGTGGTCGGCACGCCGTTGGCATTCCAGACAATCCAGGTCTCGACCGTAGTCGCGGCGCACTGGATGTCGCCCGATGCGATGGCCAGATGCCGGCTCGCCTGCGGGACCTTCTTGATGGTCACGTCGAGACCGTTCCTGGCGAAGATCCCTGCTTCCTTGGCGAGGGTGAGCGGCGCAAAGCCGGTCCAGCCGGAAACGCCGATATTGACCTTGGTCTGGGCCGACGCGGGCGCAGCCAGCATGACGACGCCGGCGACTGCCAGCATATACTTCAGCTTCATAGGACCCTCCGGTTGGACGAGAGCCGGATGCCCCGGCTTTGCGTCCATGGCAACACGGCGCGGAACCGGGAGTCAATTATGCAAAAAACAGCATGGCGCCCGTTGGCCACCGCACCGCTGCGGCCGCACCGGCAAGCGCGCGCGCCGCAGACACCGCTGATGAGCCTGATTATTGGGCTGTGATGCCGAGTTCTTGCGTGGTTTTTGCCCAGAGCGCGAGCTGGGCCTTGAGGAATGCGGCGGCCTGCTCCGGGCTTCCGACGCCTTTCGGATCGAGCTCGAAGCCGAGCTTGGGCGCGAGATCGCGCACCTGCTGGTCGCGGGTCGCGGCATCGAGTGCGGCATTCAGCTTCTGGATGATGTCCGCCGGCGTGCCGGCGGGCGCCATGACCATGAACCAGCCGGAAAAGTCGAAGCCCGGCAGTGTTTCGGCGGCGGCCGGGATGTCGGGCGCGGCCGACAGCCGGTGCGTGGAGGCGGTCGCGACGGCGCGCAAGGCGCCGCTGCGCAAATGCGATTCCAGGATCGAGGCGGAGAAAACGCCTGCCTGGGTGCGCCCGGTGATGGTGTCCTGCAGGCCGGTATTGATGTTCACCGCGGGGATCAGCACGAAACTCGTTCCCGCCCGCTTGTTCAGCGCCTGTGCGGTGACGCCGGCGAGATTGCGCGGCCCGTCGACCGTCATCGCGATCTTGCCGGGCGACGCCTTGTCGAGCGCGATCAGGTCGGCGAGCGTCTTCGCCGGTACATCCGGGTTCACCACCACGATCTGATGGCTGCGCGTCACCAGCGCGACCGGGGTGAAGTCCTTCACCGGGTCGTAGCTGAGGTTCTTCATCATGTAGGGATTGGTGACGAGCGCCGCCGATGTGGCGAAGAAGAAGGTGTAGCCATCCGGCGCCGAGCGCGCCGCGGCCTGCGCGCCGATCACATTGCCGGCGCCGGGCCTGTTCTCCACGACGAAGCTTTGCCCGAGCGCCGCACCCAGCTTGTTGGTGATCATGCGCGCCATCACGTCCGGGCTCGCACCGGCGGCCTGCGATACGATGAAGGTGACGGGGCGTTGCGGCCAGCCCTGAGCCAGAGCCTGTTGCGATAGAATCTGCTGCGACAGCAACAGAGCGAACACGCACGCGAGCTGCGCGATGATACGGCGCATATGGTCCTCCCTCGCCGCGCCCTTGTCTGATCGCAACAGTCTGGTCGCAAACTGTGTGATCGCAGGGCGTTCGGCATGCCGCATTTCGCGGGCGTTCTGCTGTACCGCATCGCGGTTCATGAGAACCACTTCACGGATGGTTGTCGTAACATTAGTGTCGGTGCCCGACAAGAATGCGATACAAACGCGTTGCTGCATACGCGATCGAGGAAACCGAGGAACCCATGAGCGACCGCAGGCTGAACCCGATTTCCGACGCCGAACTTCAGCGCCGCTGGAAAGCCGCGCGCGCGATGATGGCCGAACGCGGCCTCGATGCGCTGGTGATGCAGAACAACAACGACTGGCTCGGCGGCTATGTGAAATGGTTCACCGACTTCCCTGCCTATAACGGCTATCCGCGCACGGTGATCTTTCACGCCAAGGACGCGATGACGGTGATCGACATGGGGCCGTCGGGCGACCGCCGCGGCTTCGAAGGCCGGCACAAGATCCATCGCGGCGTCGGCGACCTGATCACTACGCCGGCCTTCACCTCGGTTGCCTATACCGACGGCTATCAGGGCGAACTCGCGCTCGTCGAACTCAAGCGGCGCGCCTACAAGCGGATCGGCATGCTCGGCCGCGGCGCGATGCCGTACCGCTTCGTGACCCAGATCGAACAGGGCCTCGCCGGCACGACCGAAATCGTGGATGCGACCGAGGCGATCGACGCGATCAAGGCGATCAAGAGCGAGGAGGAAATGATCCTGGTTCGCCGCTGCGCGCAGATGCAGGACGAGATCTTCGCGCGCGTGTGCCGGAAGATCAAACCCGGCATGCGGGACAACGACATCACCGCGCTGGCCCAATATGAAGGCCGGCTGCTTGGCTCGGAACAGGGGCTGTTCCTCGGCACATCGGCGCCGCTCGGCGAGCCAGCGAGTTTCGCCGATCGCTATCTGCAGGGACGCATCCTACAGAAGGGCGAGCATTTCGCGCTGCTGATCGAGAATGCCGGCCCCGGCGGCATGTATACCGAGATCGCGCGCACCATGGTGTTCGGCAAGGCCACCAACGAACTGCTCGACGGTTTCGAGACCGTGAAGGAGGCGCAGACCTACACGCTGTCAAAGATCAAGCCGGGCGTCCCGGCCCGCGACATCGCCGCAGCGCATGACGCCTTCATGGCGGCGCGCGCCGTCGGCCCCGAGAAGCGGCTCTATGCGCATGGACAGGGCTATGACCTCGTCGAGCGGCCGCTGATCCGCGAGGACGAGACCATGGCGATCGCCGAGAACATGAATCTCGCGGTGCATCCCGGCTATGAGACGAACTCGCAATGGGCGGTGATCTGCGACAATTACCTTGTCGGCAAGGACGGGCCGGGCGAATGCCTGCACAAGACGCCGAAGCAGGTGTTCGAACTCTAGTTGTCATGCTCTAGTTGTCATGCGCGGGCTTGACCCGCGCATCCAGAAAGAGTCTGGCACGTTGCGATGGATTGCCGGGTCAAGCCCGGCAATGACTGAACCCATCGGTTTGACTTCGCCGTCTGGCACTGGCTAGCATTCCAGGCAACAGGACGCGTGTATCGCATCACGATACACAAGCGTCCGCCAAGGCGAAGTGCGGCGCAGACAGCGCCAGAAAGCGCCACAACACGACGCCACGCGAAGGCGCGGCAAGGGAGAACGGGCGCAGGGATGAAGCCGGACATTCTCTACTTCGGGCATTTCCCCGATGCGACCGTTGCCGAACTGAACCGGCGCTACAATGTCCACCACTGGCTGAACCAGCCGGCACCGGAAGAAATCCCCGCCGACCTTGCCGCGCGGGTGCGCGGCGTCGCCACCGAGGCCAATCGCGGCCTCAGCCGCGCAATGCTCGACCGGCTGCCGAACCTCGAAGCGGTGTCGGTGTTCGGGGTCGGGCTGGATCTGGTCGATGTCAAAGCGGTTCAGGCGCGCGGCCTGCCGCTCGGCAACACGCCGGATATCATCGGCCCCGAAGTCGCCGATCTCGCGATCGGGCTGATGCTCGCCTCGGCGCGGCAGATCATCTTCGCCGACCATTATGCGCGCTCCGGGCAATGGGCGACGAAAGGCCCGGTCCCGTTCGGCCGCAGCGTCGCGCACAAGACCCTGGGCGTGATCGGCCTCGGCGGGATCGGACGCGCCATTGCCGACCGCGCGGTGCCGTTCCGCATGAAGGTGCTCTACAACGCGACCCGCGAGAAAAAGAACGTGCCTTACACCTATGTCGGCGATGTCGTCGAACTGGCGCGGCAGAGCGACTATCTGATGGTGGCCTGCAAGGGCGGACCGGAGACGCGGCACCTCGTCTCGCGCGCGGTGATCGACGCGCTGGGACCGCAGGGCACGCTGATCAATGTGGCGCGTGGCACCGTGGTCGACGAGGAGGCGCTGATCGATGCCCTCGCGAACAAGCGGCTCGGCTGGGCGGCACTCGACGTGTTCGAGAAGGAGCCCGACTTCGACAAGCGGCTGCTCGATTTCCCGAACGTAATCGTGCAGCCGCATCACGGCACCGCGGCGCTCGAAACGCGGATCGAGATGGGTCAACTGATGATCGACAACCTGGCGGCGGGCCTGGAGAAGCGTCCGCTGAAGACGCCGGTGGCGGCGTGATCTCCCCTCCCCCCGCGAAGCGGTGGGGAGGGGTCGGGGGTGGGGGGCCTTCACGGAACGAGTGCTTTAAATCCCCCCACCGATCTCCTTCGCTACGCGCGCAGTCAAGCTTGCGCAGACTGCGTAAACTTGTCTGCGTTGATCGACCCTCCCCACCGCTTCGCGGGGGGAGGGAAAAGAAGAGGACGCGAGGGAGCATCTGGAATACCTGATGACCAGCCAGCCGCAGATCGTCGTCGACAAGGTCAGCCACCTCTACCGGCCGCCGAATGGCCGTCCGGTCCTGGCGCTTGAGGACATTTCGCTCGATGTCCGGCCGCGCGAGTTCCTGGCCCTGCTCGGGCCTTCCGGCTGCGGCAAGTCCACGCTTCTCTATCTGATCGGCGGCTTCATCCCGATCGAGACCGGACGCATTACCGTCGACGAAAAGCCGGTAACCGCGCCGGGGCCGGACCGCGGCATCGTGTTCCAGCATTTCGCGCTGTTCCCCTGGAAGACGGTGCGCGACAACGTGCTGTACGGACTTGAAAGAGCCGGGCTCCCGCGGGCCGAGCGCGAGCGGACCGCGCAGCATTTCATCGATCTCGTCGGCCTCAACGGATTCGAGGACAGCTATCCGTCACAATTGTCCGGCGGCATGAAGCAGCGCACCGCACTCGCCCGCACGCTCGCCATCGATCCCGACATTCTCCTGATGGACGAGCCGTTCGGCGCGCTCGACGCCCAGACCCGCCATCTGATGCAGATGGAGTTGCTCAACATCTGGCGGAGCCGGCCGAAGACCGTGATCTTCGTCACCCACGACGTGCAGGAGGCTGTCTATCTCGCCGACCGCATTGCGGTGATGTCGGCGCGGCCCGGCCGCATCAAGACCATCGTCGACAACAACCTCGACCGCAGCGATCCGAAGCTGTTCAAGTCGCAGGCGTTCGCGGAACGCGTCGACGATATCTGGAGCCTGGTGCGCGACGAGGCCATGAAGATGCAGGGCGCGCGTGGATCATGAATGCGGCGCTGCGCTATCTGCCGCTGGTGCTGATCGCGATCGCGTGGGAGGCCGCCTCCCATTTTCAACTGGTCTCGACGCTCGCCTTGCCGCCGCTGTCGGAAGTAGCCGTCGCCTGGTGGGACCTCCTGAAGAGCGGCGAACTCGTGACCAACGGCGCGGCGTCGCTCTGGCGCGCGGGCGCCGGACTGTTCCTGTCGATCCTCATCGGCACCGTCATCGGCATCGCGATGGCGTGGTGGCGCCCGGCACAGATCGTTATGGGGCCACTCGTCGAGGCGCTGTATCCGATGCCGAAATCGGCGCTCATCCCGGTGACGGTGATCTGGCTCGGCTTCGGCGACGGATCGAAAATCCTGCTGATCCTGCTCGGCTGCATGCTGCCGATCGCGATCGGCGCCTATAACGGGGCGCGCGGCAGCGACCAGGCGCTGGTGTGGACGGCGCGCGGCATGGGAGCGAGCCGGCTGCGCATGCTGTGGGACGTGGTGGTGCCGAGCGCGACGCCGGAACTGCTCAATGGCATCCGCACCGCGCTGGCGCTGTCCTTTATCCTGCTGGTGAGTTCGGAACTGATCGTCGCCCGCTCCGGGCTCGGCTATCTGATCGGCTCGCTCGGCTCCAACGGCACCTATGACGCGATGTACGCCGTGGTGCTGACCGTGGCCTTCATCGGCTTCGCCGCCGACCGCGCCTATCAGGTGTTCCAGAACCGGATACTGCGATGGCAACAGTGACGTCGGCGCAGCTCACCGACACCGCGCGGCCGACGCTGCTCAGCCGCTTCGGCTGGGTGCTGGCGCATACCGGCTCGATCATCGCACTCGGCATCGCCTGGGAGTTGTTCGCACGCTCGGGCGCGGTGACCCCGTTTCAACTGCCGACGCTGAGTTCGGTGCTGATGCGGATCTGGAGCGATGCGGTCAGCGGCAATCTGTTCCTGAACACCGGTCTCACGCTGTACCGCGCGCTGAGCGGCTTTGCGATTGCAGCGGTGCTGGGCGTTGCGCTCGGGATGGCGATGTCCCGGATTGCGATCGTGAGATGGTTCTTCGATCCCATCGTGTCGGTCGGCTTCCCGATGCCGAAGGTGGCGTTCCTACCGGTGATCATCCTGTGGCTCGGGGTCTACGACGCCTCCAAGATCACCATGATCGTGGTGGATGCCGCCTTTCCGGTGATCACCGCGACCATCGTCGGCATCCAGAGCGTCGACAAGTACCTGCTCTGGTCCGCCCGCAATCTCGGCGCCAGCAATCGCGCGCTGCTCTGGCAGATCGTGCTGCCGGCGGCACTGCCGCAGATTCTCACGGGATTGCAGGTGGCACTGCCGATCGCGCTGATCCTCGCCGTGTTCACCGAGATGGTGATGGGCGGCTACGGGCTCGGCGGCGCGATGATGAGCGCCTCGCGCTTCGCCGATTCACGCGGCGTGTTCGCGGGGATCGTCGAAATCGCAGTGGTCGGCTATGTCCTGGTGAAGGGCATGGCGATCCTGCGCCGTCGCCTCCTCATGTGGCATCAGGAATCGATGGCGCCGAGCACGGTGTGAGATGGCGTCGCCCCCGCGAATGCGGGGGCCCATATTCCAGATAGGTGGCTATGGGTCCCCGCTTACGCGACAAGAAAGAAACCGGGCGGCTTGCGCCACCCGGTTTCGCCCCTTCCGATCCGCCGGCTTCTTACTTCAATCGCTTCAGCGCGTCCTGGACGATGCTGAGGTCGGCATATTTGTCGACATCGATGTGATCCTTCACGAAGCCGAGTTCCTTGGTGATGTTGACGTTGCTCTGCAACGCCTTCATGTCCGGCACCATGTCGGGATCGCGGTAATAGTCGGTCTGCGTGAACAGCCAGCCGAAACGATCGACCGGCTGTTTGGTGACGCGCGAGGCGATCTCGGCTGCTTCCTTCTGGTTCTTCGGGTCGAGATACCAGCGCACGATGCGGACCGTGTCTTCCATGAAATCGACCATCGCCGCGCGATTCTTGTCGAGGAACGGCTTGCGCGCCGCCCAGATGATCATGTCGGTCACGCCGATCGCATCGCGCTGGCTGAACAGCGGCCGCGCGATCCGCTTCAGTTCGGGATCGAGCGAGAACGGCAGCACCGCCGGAATGAGATCGACCTTCTTCTCCACCAGCATGGCCCGCATGGTCGGGAACGGCGTTTCCAGCACGGTGTAGTCGCGCTTGTCCTCGAGGCCGCCCTTGCGCAGCATCGCCCGCATCGCGACATCGACGGCGCTGCCGGACACGTTGGTGGCGACGACCTTGCCCTTGAGGTCGCCGACCTTCTGGATCGGGCTGTCCTTCAGCACGTAGAATTCGTTGGTGTAACGTCCGTCGACGCCGTCACGGAATTCATCGGCAATGACCCGCAGGTCTTCGAGGCCGGCATTCTTGATGGCGATGCCGAGCGTCGAATAGGCGAGATTGGCGACGTCGAGTTCGCCATTGGCGAGCGCGGTGATCATCAGCGGCGTGCCGGCGTAGCGCACCGGCTCGAGCGTGTAGGTCTTGCCGAGATGCTTGGCGAGATCCTTCTTCTCGAGCAGGATCGAAGCCCAGTTCGATACCGGCGCCGTCCAGGCCACCCTGATCTTGACCGGCTGCTGCGCCATGGCCGGCGCGGCGACAAATCCCGAGAGCAGCGCGGCGATGATCCACTTGGTGAATCGCATGCGTTTCCTCCTGATTTTGTAATTTTATCCGGCCTGTCTTTTCGACGGCCGCGGAGCCGTCGCGCAAACCTGTCGCGATTGAAGGCCGATCCGGATATCGGGTCAAGCTGGACCGCATCGCGGTACACCGCACGGCGGCGCCACGGCGCTGCCACAGCGGAATTACTCGGCGGCGCGAGCTGACGCGGAACCGATGGCCGCATTCACCTTCGGCATCACCTTCTCGGCCAGCAGCGTCATGGAACGCTTGCCGAGCGCGGGATCGGCCCAGTCCTTGCCGGCATAGAGCAGCGTGCCGAAATCGCCGACCTTGTCGCGGAAGGCGAGAATCTCGTCGGCGACCTTGGCGGGTGAGCCATAGATGATGAGCTGATCGCAGATCGTATCGAGCGTCACCTCATCGTCCGGCTGGTCGCGATGCGTCTTGAACAACTCGATGCGTCCGTTCGCCTTCAGCTTGGTGAAGAGCTGCTTGTAGTAGAAGCGATACGGCGAATCCGGCGCAGTGGCGTATTCGCGCGCGGTCCTGTCGTCATCGGCGACGAAGATGCTCTTGGCAACGCGCCAGTTCGCCGGATCGGCCGGACGCCCGGCGCGCTCGCAGCCCTCGACATATTTCGGCCAATGGCTCTTGACCCATTGCGGCATCAGAAAGTTCGCCGAAATCGGCTCCCAGCCGCGCGCCGCAGCTTCGGTCACGCCCTTCGAGAACGGCGCTACCGCGGTGACCACGATCGGCGGATGCGGCCGCTGCAGCGGCTTCGGCAGAAAGCCCTGGCCGATGTCGGGCAGAAAATGGCGCTCGCACACCACATTCCAGTATTTGCCGCGGAGATTATACGGCGGCTCGCCGGCCCAGATCGCCAGCACCTGGTTGATGCATTCGAGGAACATCTCGTTGCGGTTGGCATCGAGATTGCCGAACACCTCGGCGTCGGACAGAAGGCCGCCCGGCGAAATACCGAAGATGAACCGGCCGTCCAGCATGTGGTCGAGCATCGCGATCTCGGCCGCCACCGCCGCCGGATGGCTGTTCGGCATGTTGACGGTGCCGGTGCCGAGCTTGATCTGCTTCGTCGCGTGGATCAGCGAGGCGACGAAGATCGTGCAGGAGGTGATGTTCTCGGCCTGATCGGTCGCGTGTTCGCCCACGTAAGCCTCGGTGAAGCCGAGTTCGTCGGCGAGGATGAAGGCCTCGCGGTCCTCGCGCAGCGATGTCCGCCAGTCCTTGCCCAGCGCATGGATCGGCATTGTAAAAAAGCCGAGCTTCATTTTGTTCGTCCTCCGGCTCGCGGAATCTAGCTGTATCAGCCGCCCGCATGAAATAATATGAACTGACCGGCGTCATCAGCTTTTCTGATGCGCCGCCGAGCGCATATCGATGCCGAGCCGCACCACGCTGCGACAGATTCAGGCCATCATCGCGGTCTGCGAAGAAGGCTCCTTCACCCGTGCAGCGGAACGCGAGCACGCGACCCAATCTGGCATCTCCCAGCATGTCGCCGCGGTCGAGACGGCACTGGGCGTACGGCTGTTCGAGCGCAGCGCGACCGGCGTGACGCCGACCGCGGCGGGCCTTCGCTATTACCGGAACTGCGTCGCGGCGATCGGCCTGCTGGACAAGGCGGACGAGGATATCCGCGCGCAGGCCGGCGCCGTGACGGGCCACTTGCGCATCGGGTTGATGCCGACCTTCACCCGCGCGGCCCTGACGCCCACGCTGCAGCACGTCGTGACCGCCTGGCCCGACGTGCGGCTGCGGATCGTCGAAGCCTATAGCGGCATTCTCACCGAGCAGGTGCTGGCGGACGAACTCGATTTCGCCATTGTGCCGGCATTCGAAGGGCGCGTCGGACTGAAGTCGCGGCTGATCCTGCGCAACCGCGAGGTGCTGATCAGCGGCCATGCGAGTCGGTTCAAGCCGCTCGCGCCGGTCCGGCTCGCCGACTGCGCGCCGCTGAAGATCGTGGTGCCGGCACCGGACAATGTGCGGCGGCGCAATCTCGAAATCTATTTCCAGACCAACGGCGTTGCCGTCGACCGCATGATCGAGATGGACGCGATGATGGCGACCTTCGACTTCATCGCGCGGTCGGATTTCGTCACTATATTGCCCGGCCTGATCTGCGTGAATGACATCGGCAAAGGCGAATTCACGGTCAATCCGATCGATCCGCCGCTCTATGCCGAGTTCGTCGCCATCACCCCGGCGCGCCGCACGCTGCCCGCGCCGGCGCGGCTGTTCCTTGAGCGGTTCGAGGCGGATCTCGCGGTGACGGGGAAGCGGCTGGCGGGATTGTTGAAGAGCGGGAAGCTGAAGCGTTAGCCGCGAGTCCGGTTGTGTCTCCCTCCCCCTGAAAGGGGGAGCTTTGGGGTGGGGGTCTGGAGCGAGCGATCACGAAATGACCCCCACCCGACTGCCTTCGCAAGCGAAGGCAGTCGACCTCCCCCTTTC
>JAEWHY010000410.1 GCA_023387555.1 Pseudomonadota bacterium | reverse complement strand
CTTGCGACCGAATGCGAGGTGGACGATCTCGACCAGATCGATCGCGCCGGCGCGCTTTGCGAGGCGGCCAATGCGCTGCTCGCCGAGGCCGAAGACGAGAGCCGCTCGGCGGCCGATCGTGACATTGCACGGGCGGCGCTTGCACGCCTCTATTCGTATGCGCAGGCGGTCGCGCCATGAAGATATCGGCGCTGCGTCTGTTCAACGTAAAGCGATTTGCCGGCCGCGGCGTAGCGATCGAGGGGATCGGCGACGGCGTCAACGTGCTTTGCGCCGCCAACGAGTTCGGCAAGTCGACAAGCTTCGAAGCGCTGCATGCGCTGTTCTTCCAGCCGCATACCGGCACTCCGAGTGCTGTCAGGAACCTGAGGCCCTACAGTAGCGGCAACCCTTTGATCGAGGCCGACGTCGCGACCGCGGAGAGTCGTTTTCGTATTACAAAGCAATATTACGGTGGCCGCTCCGCGCGCGTCACGGACCTTATGACCGGGCGCCTGGTTGCGCAGGCGGACGAGGCGGAGAACTTCATCGCGACCTTGATCAAGGGTGGCACGGCCGGGCCGGCTGGCCTGCTCTGGGTGCGCCAGGGTGTGACCGGCATCGAAAAGCGCGCCAGCTCCGAGGAAGATGGCGAGAAGCAGGTCCGGGTCAGCCTGCTCGAGTCTGTGCAGGGCGAAGTCGAGGCCGTCACCGGCGGACGGCGCATGGCCGAGATCATGGACGCGGTGGCCGACGAGCTTGGAAAGCTGGTCACCACGCGAGGGCCGAAGGCCGGCGGGCGGTACGCGATCACGGTTGCGGAACGCGACAGCCTCGCGAAAGAGGAAGCCA
Source organism: Pseudomonadota bacterium (assembly GCA_023387555.1). Classification (GTDB taxonomy): domain Bacteria; phylum Pseudomonadota; class Alphaproteobacteria; order Rhizobiales; family Xanthobacteraceae; genus Pseudorhodoplanes. The sequence continues at coordinate 32,686 of JAEWHY010000410.1, read as the reverse complement.
AGCTCTCGATGGAAGTCGCTGCCTTGCGTGAGGCGCTGAACAAACGGGCGTCCGCGATGCGGCGGCTGGCCGAACTCGACAAGTCCGAAGACAGGCAGGAACGGCGAAAGGCGATCGAGACCGCACAGGCGGCGTTCGATGCCGCAAAGGCGCAGGGCGAGGCTCTGAAGACGGCCGAGGCCGAACTCAAACTCGTGCGCCAGCGCCGGGACGTCGCCTACAATCAATTCAAGCTGTTTCGCGATGCCTTGGTGAACGCAGAAAAATTGCAGGAGGCGCTCCAGAATGCCGATCGGCGACGCAGCGAAGCGGTCAGCAGGCGCCGTGACATCGCCGAGGCGATCGAGAAAGCAAGAGTCGATGCAGACGCGGCTGAGTTAGAAGAGCGCGAGGCCCGCGACCTTCTGGCTCGCCTCGATGCAGCAGAGCGGGCGCGCGAGGCACAGGAACGGCTCGCCGAGTTCAAGGATCGGCTGGAGCGGGCGGAGGCCACCCGGGTGGCGCTCGAGGAGACCGAAGCGAAACTCGCGCTCGAGAAGATCCCGCTGAACGCCATTGGCGAGCTCGAGGCTCTCGAAATCGAGATCGCCAAGGTGCGCGCCATCGAAGAGGCGGCGCGTCCGACGGTCGCCATCAGCTATGAGAGCGAATTGGTCAGTCGCGTGACGATGGACGGCATCCCGCTGGCGGGCGGGGAGGAGCGTGGCTATGACGCGCGGGCGCAGCTTGCGGTGCCTGGCATCGGCACGATCACGTTGCGTTCGAACCGCGTGACCCGAAGCGACAAGCGTCTCGAGCCGCTCGAAGCAAAGCGCCGCACGCTGCTCGCCTCGATGGGGGTCGACGACCTCGCCGCAGCACGCGCGCGGCAGGTTCGCGCGCAGCAGTTGGACGCGTCGATACGCGAACTGCGGGGCCGGCTGTCGCTGCTCGCACCGGAAGGCCTGCCGAAGCTGCGGGAGGACGTCGCCAACCGCCGCGCGGTGGGTGCCGAAGTGCTCGAACTGAAGGCGGACCCCGTTCAGGTCCATTCTGCGCTTGCCATGGCTGAGGAGCGGCGGAAGAAGGCGAAGCACGCTTTGCGCGAGGCAGAGCCGCTGCGGGCCAGTGTCGACGAGGCCTTCGTCTCAAGCGAGACGGAGCTGGCCTCGTTGAAGGCTGACCGCGCACAGATCGAGGCGATCCTCGGTCCGGCCGATGAACGCGGCGCACGCGAGAGGGATCTGTCGGACAAAGTGGACGAACTCGCCCGGATGTTTGCCGAGGCCGAGGCGCATGCGCAAAGACTGCGGGCCGCCACTGCCGATGTGGACTCTGTCGAGGCGGCGCTGAAGCGCGCGCGCTCTGTCGAGGAAGCTGCCGAGAAGGAAATCGGCAAGCTCCGCGAGACCATTGCCGGCCTAAACGCCGAAATCCGCGCGCGATCCGAGGAGGCCGTGGAGGAGAAATGGCGCGAGACCGCCGAGGCGCTCTCTGCTGCGAAGGCGCGCGTGGACGCTTTCGAGAACGAGGTCGCGGTGTTGCAGCGGCTGTCCACGGCACTTGAAGCGGCCCGATCAGAAGCCCGAGACCTCTATCTCAAGCCCGTCATTTCGGAGCTGCGGCCGCTTCTCGGGCTGCTGTTCGATGATGTTTCCATCACCTTTGACGACAGGACGCTCCTGCCGCAGACGATCCTGAGAAACGGTCTGGAGGAGGATGTCGAGCGCCTCAGCGGCGGCATGCGCGAGCAGCTCTCGGTGCTCACGCGGCTCGCCTTTGCCAGATTGCTCGCCAAGGACGGTCGGCCAGCCCCGGTCATCCTCGACGATGCGCTCGTCTATTCGGATGACGACCGGATCGAGAAGATGTTCGATGCGCTTCACCGGCAGTCCAAGGATCAGCAGATCATCGTCTTCTCTTGCCGGCAGCGCGCGTTCCAGCGCCTCGGCGGAAACATCCTGCAGATGACGGACTGGCAGCCGTAACCGAAGCGCCCCTTCGGTTACGGCCCCGTATGAGATGAAGTGCGCGCCGGGAACAGGTTAGATGACCACGCGTACCGATGCGTTGTTGCCGCAGCAAGAAACCGGGAAAATAACTGCGTCCATCGATCCCTGTTATGCCCGGTTGTCACCCGGCGCACTGTTGATTGAACGCGTCGGACGCCAAGCAGTTCCTTGGACAAAGACCGACGATTTTTGTCTTTTATTATAGCGCGATCCGTCGATTGGGTCTAAGTGCGCCGCATGCATAGAGCGAGCCTGCGACGTCCCTGGACGCCCGAGGACGATCAAGCCCTGCGAGAGCACGGGCCGAGAATAAGTCTGCAGCGGCTGACGGTCCGCTTTCGGCGAACTGCGCGATCAATCGAGGATCGCGCGGCGGTGCTTGGCGTCAAGCTGATCGGGACGCGTGCGTTGAGAGTCAGCGTGCGGAAAGAGGCGGCCGTCGAGACTCATCAATAGTCTGACCTGCTCGCCGGCGATCCCCGCTGCAGGAGAGATCGCACCGCTTGCCGATCGCGAGGGAGAAAGCCGAACTGTCGGCTTGATGACCCGCCGGCGGAACAATCGCCGCACGCATCTGTTCAAGATTCATGAGTGACCTCCGAGACGACAAAAGCGGTACATACGACGTGGATCCTGGCGCTCCTCGAAAGAGGGCCAAGGTCAACCGCACCCGTCACCGGGACGCGCAGGGTGGCGCTGATGTTCGCGAAACCGTGGAGTATGGCACGCAAACCCTGCCGGAGGGGCTGGTCCGGGAGAGGAAGGGCCCGATGAGCCCTTCGCGCGGAAGAAGGCAGAAGTGATGGCGGAAAACTTCGGAAATGGCGATCTTCGCGGCAAGCCGAACCGCAAGGTGGAGAACATGCGGCTCAAGCCGGATCAGCCCGGCTCGCCCGAGAGCGTGCGCCCTGTGCCCGAAGGGAACGCGCGTGCGAACCGGGCAGGGTGGATCGCATTCGCGGCCGGTTGCATGGCGCTATTGATCGTCGCCGTCGGTGCCGTGATGATATATGGCGTGCCGGGTTCCACCGGAGGAACATCGCCTAGCCAGCAGCAAACCTCAGGCGCCCCGCAGCCGTCCATGGAAGTTCAGGACGGCAAGACGCGCCAGAACACGACTGGCTACGGTTCGAAGGAAAATCAGCCGGCTCAGCCCGCTCAGTAATTGTCGCGGCAACAGCGCTGTATTCCAGCTTTGCGGGCGGTCCACGACCCGCAGCCGCTGAGTTCGCAGCGGTTTCTTTTCGAACGACCGGCGCCGGATCAGGACGTCTGCGCCTTGTCGCCCTCATAGTCCGTTCCGGGTCCCGTTTGGGAGGGGGCGTCTGCTCGGGCTGCTGCGAGGCGTCATTCGGGAGCTTCCACGGCTCGTCGGTCTCGCTGCTGCCCTTTGCCTTGTCTTTTGACATAACACCCTCATTGCGTTGGTAGGCGAGAGAGATACGACGCGCCTCTTCCTCAACGCCCTGCCCGGATCGGATCAAACTCAGAAAACGCACAACATCATCCATGAGGCGAAAACGGATCTGTGCCTCGGATGTTCCGAACTGGCGCACACCGCGAACGTTAGGCAATCGTGCATGGATCCAAGTAGGTCTCGACGATGAAAGACGTCCATATCGGCACGTCCGGCTGGCACTACCGCTCATGGCGCGGACAGTTCTTCCCGGACGGTCTCATCGTCAGGAAGCAGCTTTCCTACTATGCGACGCAGTTCGACACCACGGAACTCAATGGCGTGTTCTACCGGACGCCAAGTCTGGAAGCCGTTAAGGCATGGCGAGACGACACGCCAGACGACTTCATTTTCGCCTGGAAGGCGTCGAAGTTCATCACCCACTGGAAGCGTCTCACGGGCAGCTCGCGCAACTCCATTACATTGATGGAAACGCGGTTGCAGAGGCTGGGCAAAAAGGCCGGGCCGGTGCTGTTTCAACTGCCGCCACACTTCCGTGTCGACTACGCTCGGATCGCAGCTTTCCTCAGGCTGCTGAAACCCTCGCGCCGCTATGCCTTCGAGTTTCGACACGAGAGCTGGTACACGGATCAGATCTTTCAGCTATTGCGGGATCACGATATTTCGCTCTGCCTGTCGGACCACGCCGACGCGCCGTCGCCATTGGAAGTCACGGCGAGCCATGTCTACGTCCGCGGGCATGGGCCAGACGGCAAATACAAGGATCATTATCCAGACCGCGCGCTGCGCAAATGGGCTGACCATATCCGCACGTGGCGCCGACAGCGCCGCAGCGTCTATTTCTATTTCGACAATGATCAAAAGAGCGCAGCACCGGCCGATGCGGCCCGACTGAAGGCTCTTCTCGGCCTGTGATCGATCGGTCCGCCGAAATGGAACTTTCGAGCGTTCCTGCAATTATCTCTGAGGACTCGCGCCAACTGAATCCAGAATGTTGATCGTGCCGGGCGCGAGAGAGGACAAGATGCGGGTTTGCAGGTTCGAATGCATGTCCTGATCCGTAAGCTCACCGCACTGCACGCGATTGGTGAGGAGGAGCAACAAGCCCTGATTCGGGCGCTCGATCCTCCGCGAAGCGTCGCGCGCGGGAGCGACATCGTGCGCGATGCGAGCGAGCCAGGTGTATCGACCGTCATTCTTTCGGGGGTGGCGTGCCGCTACAAGGAGCTGATTGACGGCCGCCGCCAGATCCTGACATTTCAGTATCCCGGCGATATCGTCGATATTTACAGTTATGTGCTGGTCCATATGGACCATGCCGTCGGGGCATTAACGACGTGCGAGGTTGCCAGCATCCCCCACAGGAAAGTCGAGGCGCTATGCAAGAAATATCCTGACCTCGCCTATACGCTGTGGCGCGACTCCCTTGCGGACTATGCTGTCGCAAACATGGCGATCGTCAATAACGGCACGCGAAACGCGGAAGAGCGCATCGCTCATCTGATCTGCGAACAGTTTGTCCGTCTGCAAGCAGTTGGGCTTGCCAAGCGCGGACAGCCGACGCGATTTTATATCACGCAATCGGACATCGCCGACGCGACCGGACTGTCGCTTGTCCACGTCAACAAGACGCTGCGCAGGCTGAAGGACAGAAAGTTGATCGGACGAGACCCGCAGGTATTGTCGATTCTTGACTGGGACGCGTTGAAAGACGTGGCCGGATTTGACCCTGGCTATCTTCACCTCAAGCACAGCCATGCCGAATAGAACACGCTTCGAACCCGTCACGATCCGATCCGAAGGCCAGTCCGAGGCGCGGCTGGTATTTTTCGATGACCAACTGGTTGCTGTCGTGGCCCGCCTCGACGATGACCAGGGCGAGTTTGCGCGCCGCTGGTATCCGGAACTCGCTCTGAATGGACTCGATCCGATGCGGCACGAAGTCTTTGACGATCTGGAAGGTGTGGCGCGCTACGTCGAGCGGCATTTGTCATCGAATTGACGCTGACGGCGCGCTCGAAAAAGGCTGGCGCCAGCTAGCCGCGCCAGCCTTTTCCATCCAGCGTTACTTTTCATCCGTGCCGGGCGCGGCCATTTTCGTGTGCTGCCTGGCGAGCAGGTCCTGGGGTACCACATGGGCAGCGGCCACCTGCAGCTTGTTGCGCCATCCGCTGACCACCCCGCCCTCGCCGGACATCATCGCCTTGAACCCGTCCTTGGCCACATCGACCGGATCGTCCTTTTCCTCGGTGCCGACCTTGGTGTCCATGAGGTCGGCGCGACGGAAGAATTCGGTTTCTGTCGGGCCAGGCATCAGGCACGTGACCGTAACCCCGCTGTCCTTCAACTCTTCACGGAGCGCATAGGAGAAGGAATCGAGGAAGGCCTTGGTGCCATTGTAGACCGCTTGGTAGGAGCCGGGTATGAAGCCCGCGATCGAGCCGGTGATCAGGATCTTTCCTTCGCCCCGGCTTCGCATCGCGCGGCCGACTTCATGAATGAGGTACAGCGTACCGGTGATGTTGGTGTCGATCACGTAGCGAGCATCTGCGAAATCCTGATCGAGAAAGCCCTTGCCGAGACCTCGGCCTGCGTTCGCCAGCAGGGCTTCAACCGGACGGCCGGCAATTTCCTTCAGGAGACGGTCATTGCCCTCGATGGTCGCGAGGTCCGCCTGGACGGTCGCGACCTCGCCGCCTTCGCGCCGGAGGTCATCGGCTGCGCTTTCGATTTCAGGTTCGTTCGCGGCGACGATCAGATCGAAGCCATTCCTCGCGCACAGTCGGGCCAGTTCAAGGCCGATCCCGGTGGACGCCCCTGTGACCACCGCGAGACTCCTGCCGGTATCAAGCATGGGCTGTCTCCTGCCGCGCGGTTGTCGATGGCTCGGTCATACCGGGCTTGAGCACGACCTTGATGCAGCCGTCTTCCTTGTCCCGGAATGTCTTGTAGAGGTCGGCCCCTTTCTCGAGCGGCGCCACGTGGGTGATGACGAAGGAGGGATCGATGGTCCCGTCCTCGGCCAGCCGCATCAGCTTCGCGAGATAGCGCTGCACGGGCGTCTGAGCCATGCGGAATGTCAGGCCGCGGTTGATCGCGGAGCCCATCGGGATCTTGTCAAGGAAGCCGCCATAGACGCCGATGACCGAGACCACGCCGAAGTTGCGGGTGCAATGGATCGCCTGTCGCAACACATGCGGCCGGTCAGTGCCCATGAAGGTTGCGACCTTGATACGGTCCCAACGCGCGTCGAGGCCGGATGACGGGTCGGCTTCGGTGCCGACCGCGTCGATGCTTGCATCGGCGCCGCGGCCTTTGGTTTTCGACATGATCGCGTCGTAAACGTCCTCCTCGAGGTAATCGATCGTCTCGGCGCCGGCGTCGCGCGCCATAGCCAGCCGCTCGGGCACGGTGTCGATCGCGATTACGCGCTCGGCGCCGAGCAGGAGGGCGCTGCGAATGGCGAACTGCCCAACCGGACCGCAGCCCCAGATCGCGACCGTTTCGCCGCCTTTGAGGTCGCAGAATTCGGCGCCCATGTAGCCCGTGGGGAAGATGTCCGAGAGAAACAGAGCCTGCTCGTCGCTGAGATGATCCGGTACCTTGATGGGGCCAACGTCCGCGTATGGCACGCGCAGATATTCGGCCTGGCCGCCGGCGTATCCGCCGAGCAGATGGGAGTAGCCAAACAATCCGCCCGGAGCATTGCCCCAGAGCTTCGCAGCCTTGTCATGATCCGGATTGGTGCGCTCGCAACCGGAAAAGAAGCCATTGCGGCAGAAGAAGCATTCTCCGCATGAAATGGTGAAGGGCACGACGACGCGATCGCCGGGCTTCAGCGCCTTGTTTTCGGGCCCGACCTCGACGACCTCGCCCATGGTCTCGTGGCCCAGCACGTCACCGTGCTTCATCTGCGGGATGATGCCGCCATAGATGTGGAGATCCGAACCACAGATTGCGCAGGCCGTCACCTTGATAATCGCGTCGCGGGGATGCTCGATGCGTGGATCGGGAACTTCCTCGCAGCGGATGTCCCCCTTGCCGTGCCACGTCAACGCTTTCATTTGATGCTCCTACGCTTTCCGCCGCTTGCCACGTTGTGACAAAGCAGGCCGCGTTCGGAAGTTCGTCGCGCCCCGAAATTTCGCGGCGCGAGCGAGAGCGGTGGTGTCGCTCGAAGACGCAATCAGCGCCAGACGTTCTGATCGCGTTCGCGTCCGCCCGCTGTGGCGGCCCAGTAAGCCGCGCCCGCTGACAGGATCGAAACGGCGCCGATCATGAAGGCGAGAGCGACGGCCAGCTTGCGCGCCTTGTCTGCGGCCTCCTTGGCGTTCTCGATCGCGGTATCCACGCGTTTTCGGGCCTCCTCGGGAGGAATACGCGCCTGGGCGGCGACGATGCCGGCCATGTAGTCCCGGTCCGCATTGTTGATTTCGCCACTTGTTGCGCTGCTGGCGAAAATCCGTCCGATTTCCGCCCGCGGATCCTCGTTGCGCTGCGCTCCACCCGTGGCGTCCGGCGCGGCCGGCCGGAGCATGCGGTCGACGATGGCGCTTGCGTTTCCGGTGTCTGCGATCCGGGCCGCGCCGGAAGCCGCACTGCCTGCGACGCTGGCCGCACTCCGCGCCGCCATAGAGGCGGCACCGAAGGCGAGAACCAGCCCGAGCAACAAGGACAGAGCCCACATCAGTAGTCCGTGCGCTCCGTCGCGGAAACTGGTCTCCTCAGCCGACGCGGTGTCACCGGCGAGTCGCCGAAACCGCCCCGCGAAATACCCGCCGGCCAGAAACGAGCCGATCATGACGACGCAGAAATACGCCGCCGCGGTGATCGACAGTGTCGTGACCGACGGGTTGTTGAAGCTGTAGGGTGATACCGAGGCCACTCCCGCGCCAGAGCCGAACGCGAACAGTACGAAGGAGAGAGCGGTTGCGATGAGCGCCCCGCCGATGATCGCGCCCCAGTCGAGATTGGAACTGCGATTGTCCGGCATCGCAACGACCGTTGTCGTGTCGGTCATGTCGGTTCTCCTAACGCAGGCCGAAGAAGCTGAGCACTGCCATGACCACGACAATCAGGCCGACGATGTAAATGATTGAGTGCATCCCCAGTCTCCTTTTGAAGTGTCGATCAACACTACGTAACAGGCTGGGGACGCCGGTTGTTCCGTCGATGGGCTCACGTCGGTAATCGCATGCGCATGTCATGAGCCGACGGGATGTCTCGGCTCGTAACGAAAGTACCGAGATCGGCAACATCGGGGAACGCATCACGTGCTGGAATGTTAAAGGACAGGACGGCGGAGCTGTGGTTAAGCGTCGCTGCTGCGGTGCATATCGCTCCGTCTTTTGAGACTTCGCGAAGGATATCGTCGTCAAGACAAAAGAAGGTCCGGCCGGATGTACGCCGGGCCTTCTTTGCTGTCTGAAGGGTGCCGATTGCTCTGATGAATTTGCTCATGCACCGACTCACGGGGGGCCGGACGTTCAAAGCAATAAAGCTGAGCAGACATGCCAACCGGAATGGCCATAAAGCCTATGGAGGCTCGTTCGGTCGCGGAAATACCAGCCGGGCCAGAGTGGCAATATGAACCGAAATGGGATGGCTTTCGCTGCCTTGCCCGCCGCGACGGCGACGAAGTCGAACTCACATCCAAGTCCGGCCAGTCGCTGACCCGATACTTCCCCGAAGTCGTGAGCGGGTTGCTCGCGCTGAAAGCGCGGCGCTTTCTGCTCGATGGCGAACTGGTCGTACCGGAGGGGGAGGGGCTGTCGTTCGATGCGTTGCTGCAACGCATTCATCCTGCGTCGAGCAGGGTGCGGCGTCTCGCCGAAGAAACCCCGGCCATCCTGATTGCCTTCGATCTACTGAGCGACGAGCGGGGCCGATCGTGCGTCGAAGACAATCTGGAAACGCGGCGCTCAGCGCTGGAGGGCTTTGGCCGGCGGCAATTCAGGGGACAGGAGGTCGTCCGACTTTCTCCCGCGACCACAGACCTCAAAATGGCAATGTCATGGTTCAAACGGAGCGGTGGCGCGCTTGACGGCCTCATCGCGAAACGTCTCGACCGGCCTTACGACGCCAGCGCGCGATCCGCCATGGTCAAGATCAAGAATATCCGGACTGCTGACTGCGTCGTCGGCGGCTTTCGGTATAATGCGGGGACGCGCATGGTCGGTTCGCTGTTGCTCGGTCTTTACGACAGCCGGGGGCGTCTCCACCACGTCGGATTCAGTTCCGGACTGAAAGCTGACGAAAAGTCGGCGCTGACCGCGAAATTGCAGAAGCTGATCTCCGAGCCGGGATTCACCGGTGACAAGCCCGGCGGTCCGAGCCGGTGGAGTACGGCGCGATCCGCGGAATGGGAGCCGCTTGAACCGAAACTCGTTGTCGAAGTGAGCTACGATCACTTCAGCGGCGGGCGGTTTCGCCATGGCACGCGCATTGTGCGATGGCGTCCAGACAAGGCGCCGCGGCAATGCACCATGGAGCAGTTGGAGCAGAAGCAGGCGGACCTGACGAAGCTGTTGAAATAGCGCGCGAGAGATGACGCAGCGATCGCTGGTCATCCCTTCCTTGGTTTGACGCGGGCGCGTCCCAACGCAACGTCCTCGTTGCGTTGATTGGTGAACCTCAGCGACAGCTCGATGACCCGTTTGCCGGCGTCCTTGCCGATGACCTCGGCGGAAGCGGTGACCGTGTCGCCGATTTTCACCGGGCGTATGAAGTCCGAGGAGATCGAGACCAGCGCACAACCTTGCCCTGGCAGCTTCATGCCGATGACCGGGGCGCTCAGCCCCAGCGTGATCGTGCCATGGGCGATGCGTCCGCCGAAGATCGTCTGCTTCGCATACTCCTCATCCATGTGGATGGGATTGTAGTCATCCGTGATCCGCGCATAAAGGTCGATGTCCTCGGCGGTGATTGTTCGGGCGTGGGAGGCGGTGTCGCCGATCGCGATCTCGTCAAACGTCATGCCCGCCTGGATGTCTTCGCTCCGCATCACGTAATCCCCGGATTCTTATGCCCAATTACATTCAGGATTGATTTATATAAACCTATTCGATATAAACCAAATGAAATCGGTAAGCGGCCCGCGCGATGCGATGGGCTCCTCACGGAGGGAGGGCGATGTGGCCAGGAAATCAGCGTCTGCTGCGGGGCTGAAACTTGGACTGATCGCCGATCAGGTCGGCTACCGCGTGCGTCTGCTGCAGATCGCCGCCTTCAAGGATTTCGAGGAAAAGACCTACGGTTTTGGCAGCGCTCCGCGCTATTTCGGCCTGCTCTCGATCATCGAGGCCAATCCAGGTTCGCAGCAAAGCCGTCTGGCCGAAGCCATCCATCTGCAACCGTCAAGCCTCGTGCCGATCCTGGACAAGCTGCAAAACGAGAAGCTGGTCGAGCGCCGTTCGTCTACGGTCGACCGTAGGTCGAAATCGGTCTGGTTGACCCCCGAGGGCGCCAGGGTCCTCGAGCAATTGCGCCCGCTTGTGGAGGAGCACGAGAAACGCCTGACGCGGAGCTTCTCCGCTTCGCAGAAAAAGCAGTTCCTGAAGTTCCTGCAGCGGGCCGATCAGGATCTGCAGATTTCGTCCGTGTTGTCTTCAGCGGCATAGGCATCTGTAAGCGGAACTCTCCCGATGTCGTTCGTAGTCCGCGACGAGAGCGATCTGCGTAGAGTGGAGGCGGAGGGGTTTGATGCATTCCTCCCGCACCGCACGCCTTACGCGATGCTGCGTGCGCGTGCTGACGCAGCGCCCGATCGCGTTGCGATACGCTTTCTTCGTGCCGACGGCGACCGCGGGCAGGACCAGACATTCTCCTACGCAGACCTCGTGACGGCGATTGAGCGGGCCGCTCGCCTGTTCCGGCGTCTCGGCGTTGAGCGAGAAGATTCGGTCGCCGTTCTGATGCCGCACACGCCCCATGCGCAGATCGCGATATGGGCCGCCGGCATTGCCGGACGGGCCATCCCGGTAAATTACACCCTTCATCCCGAGCATCTGTCGTCATTGTTGAGAGCGGCGCGAGCCAAGGTGGCGATTGTTCTTGGTGAGAACAGTGAAGTGCAGGTCTGGCCGCAGGTCATCGACCGGCTCAGGAATGAAGCGGGGCTGGAATACATATTCGATGCCGATGGAGACGCTCCGACTGGCGGATCCGATGGCAGTTTCGAGCAACTGATCGCGCGCGAGAGCGGTGCAGCATTGCCCGAGCCCGCGCCCGAATCCGTCGCTGCCTATTTCCACACCGGCGGCACCACCGGCGCCCCGAAACTCGCGATGCACACGCATCTCAATCAGGCGTTCGTCGCACGCGCCGCGGCACTGATGTGCGACCTGCGGGCTGAAGACGTCATGATCAACGGCTTTCCGGTCTTCCATGTCGCCGGAAGCTTCGTTTATGGCCTTTCCGTCCTGGGCGCCGGTGGCGAATTGCTCGTGCCGGGCCGGCTCGGCATGCGGAACCGCAGCTTCGTCTCCTCGATCTGGCAGCGGATTTCGGAATACGGCGTGACCGCGGTGGGCGGCGTCCCGACCACAATCAGTGCGATCAACGAACTCGAAGTCGACGGCGATATCTCGAGCCTCCGGGTCGTTCTGACCGGCGGATCGCCGCTACCGGCCGAACTCGCCGACGCGTTGGAACAAAAGATCGGAAAGCCGGTCCGCAACATTCTCGGGATGACCGAATGTGCCGGCGTGGTGACCGCCGAGCCATTCCATGGGCCGCGTATAGCCGGCTCCACCGGCTTGCGCTTGCCGTTCACCGCGGTGAGGGCGTTCCGGATGGACCAGGGCCGGGCATTGATCGATGCGCCCTGTGAAGCCGGGGAGGTTGGCGTGATCGCCCTGTCTGGTCCCAACGTGGGGCCGGGTTACAGCGACCAAAGTCTCGATACCGGCACATTCGAGCCAGGCGGCTGGCTGGTCAGTGGCGATCTCGGTCACGTCGATGCCGACGGCCGCGTGTTCGTCACCGGCCGGGCCAAGGACGTCATCATACGCGGCGGCCACAATATCGACCCGGGCCAGATCGAGAGCGCGTTGTTGCAGCACCCGACGGTGCTGAACGCTGCGGCCGTTGGTCAGCCGGACAGCTATGCCGGTGAATTGCCGGTCGCCTTTGTTACCTTGAAAGACGGCGCGAGCATCGACGAAGCGGATCTGATCGCTTTCGTGAAACCGCTGATGTCCGAACCGGCCGCCCATCCCAAGCGAATCTGGATACTCGACAAATTGCCGCTGACCCCGGTCGGCAAGATTTTCAAGCCGGCTTTACGCGCGATCGCCGTGCGCAACGCCATCCGCACCGCGATCGAGCGGTCCGGCATCTGCGACGGGCAATTCGGCTTCGCGCAGTCCGAGGACGAGACGACCGTCGAAATTTGGACGGATCGGCCGGACATCGCCGACGAGGTCCGAAAGGCGCTGCTGGGAATGCCCGTTCGATACAATGTTCAGCGCAGAAACTGACAGCCACCAAGGCTGCCAAATGCATCAGGGAGGATGACCATAATGAAAACGTTGACCCGCCGCGCGATCCTGAAGTCAACAGGTGCCGTGGCTGCCGGTGCGCTTGCTGCTCCAGCATTCGCGCAGGGAATCTCGAACCGCGCGGTGACGTTCATCGTGCCGTTCAGTCCGGGCACTGCACCGGATATCCTGGCACGCCGGATTGCCGAAGCGTTTCAGCAGCGCTGGGCGCAGAACGTCCTGGTCGAGAATCGCCCCGGAGCGAGCGGCACGATCGGTTCGACGTTGGTCGCACGTGCCGCACCCGACGGGCACACCTTGCTCGTGACACCAAGCACGTTTGCCATGAGCCCGAGCCTCTATCGCAATCTGGCATACGATCCGATCAAGAGCTTCGTGCCAGTGGTCCAGCTCGCGACCATCGGATTCGCCCTTCTGCTGCACAAATCGGCCGGTACGGATGCTGCGACCTTCGTGAAGAATGCCAAGGCACAGCCGGGCGCGCTGAGCTATGCCTCTCCGGGGCGTGGTACGCCACATCATCTGCTGATGGAGCTGTTCCGGCAGAAGACCGGCATCGATGTCATGCATGTGCCGGCTAGCAATTTCTCCAGCGCAATGACGGACCTGCTCGGGGGGCGCGTGGCCGCGATGTTCACCACGGTCACGATTGCCAAGAGCCTCCCGGCTGACGGTGCGGTGAAGCTCGCAGGCGTTGCCAGTGCGGACCGGCTCCCGTCCTTGCCGGATATGCCAACCCTTGCAGAGTTGGGCATTCCCGAAGTCGCACTCCAGGACTGGTATGCGATGTTTGCCCCGGCCGGCACATCGCCGGCGATTGTCGACAAGTTCAACAAGACCGCGAATGAAATACTGGGATCTCCGGACGTGAAGGCGTGGCTGGCGACCCAGGGAATGGTGCCTGCGGGCGGCACGCCGGACCAACTGCGCGATCTGCTTGCGGTCGACATCAAGAGCTGGTCGGCTGTCGTGAAGAAGGCCGGCATCGAGCCGATCTAGAACTGCGCGGCCACTACGGGGTTGGGTGAGGGTATGCAGCGACTGCGCATCGACACGCATCATCACATCATGCCGCCGCGCTATGTCGCGGCGGTCGGTGCTCATCCGATCGGGTCCCAAGGGGTGTCCGGTCGCGTGCCGGAGTGGTCGCTGAGTGACTCACTCAAGCTGATGGACGAGGCCGGTATTTCGGCCGCCGTGACGTCGATATCCGCGCCCGGCCTTGCCGGACTGACTGGATCGGCAGCGGCCGAACTCGCCCGCCATTGTAACGAGTTCGCTGCGGGCATGGTGCGCGACCACCCGATGCGCTTCGGGATGTTCGCCTGCCTGCCGATGGACGATCTCGATGCGGCATTGCGCGAAACAGCGTATGCCTGCGATACCTTGTCGGCAGATGGGGTGTGCCTGATGTCGCATTACGGCGGGCGTTACCTTGGCGAGCGCGACTTCCATCCTCTCTATGCGGAATTGGATCGCCGACGAGCCGTGGTCTTCGTGCATCCGACGACCCCGGTCCACCCGGTGTTGGTCGGAGGGCTGTCCGTCTCCATGCTGGAGTTCCCGTTCGATACGACGCGCGCGATCGCGTCGCTCATCTTCGGCGGTGTCATGCAAGCTTATCCTGGCATTCGCTGGATATTTTCGCATGCCGGCGGCGCCATGCCCTACCTGTCCGGTCGGCTGGAGATGGTATCGCGGGTGAACCCTCGGCTTCGCGAGCATGTTCCTGAGGGCGTCCCTCAGGTATTGCGTTCTCTGTATTTCGATTGTGCCTTGTCCGCCAATCCTGTCCATTTCGCAGCCCTGCGAGCGCTGGTCGACGACACGCAGATATTGTTCGGGACCGACTACCCGTTCGGGCCGAAGCGCCAAATGGCCGAGACGGTGGATGGTATTGATGGTTTGCAGCTTCCGCCCGAGGCCAAATACCGCATTGAGTCTGCCAATGCGTTGCGCCTGTTTCCCCGGCTTCGAACGGCGTTGGTTGGTTCGAGCGTAGGCGCGGTCGGCTCATGATGCCTTCAGCACGCCAGCGTCAGCGGTGCTCGTCCTCGGCGTTTCGGGGAGAGGCCGCCCTGTCTTCGGACTGGTCGCGGAACGATGCGGCACGAACCAGGATCAATAATGTGATCGGTGTCGTCACCGTGACGAAAATCACGATCAGCACCTCATGCAGCACCGGCCGGCTTCCCAGCGTCGAGAAGTAGACGATCGACGCCAAAGCAATGCATACGGTTCCAAGCGTCGTGCCGAGCGTCGGCGCGTGCACCCGCTCGTAGAAGGTATGGAGCCTGAGCAGGCCCAGCGCGCCGGTCAGGGTGATGGCCGCGCCGCCGACCAGCAACACTGCGGTCAGAATGGCCGCGAAAGCCGGAATGTCGGTGGCGCCGGTCATTCGATCACCTCGCCCCGGAGCAGGAATTTGGCCAGCGCTGCGGTGCCGACGAAACCGAGCAGCGCGATGATCAAAGCCGCTTCGAAGTAGAGCGCGGTTCCCGAACCAATGCCGAAGGCGAGCAGCATCAGCATCGCGTTGACATACAGGCTGTCGAAGCCGACGACGCGGTCCTGCGCCCTCGGGCCCCAGAGAATTCGGAAAGCCGAGCACGCCATGGCGAGGCCAAGCATGATCTGCGCGACGGTGACCGACCAGCCCAGCATCGTGCTCATTCGAATATCTCCAGCAGCCGTTGCTCGTAGCGTCCCTTGATCGTGTCGATCCATTCGGATTCTTCGGTCAGGTCCAGGACATGGATGGTCAGGACGCCGCTCGTCTCATTGAAATCCACCCAGAGCGTGCCGGGTGTCGACGTGATGATGCAGGCGAGGGTGGCCAGCCCATAGGGATCGCGAAGCTCAAGCGGGATGTCCACAAATCCGGGTGTTCGCCCCTTTCTGCCAAGCCCCAGGACGATGCGTCCGACATTGATGTTCGAGCGGACGATATCTGCAACCACCAGGACGGTCAGATTGGCGAGTACGCCGAGGCGCCGCGGACGCGCTCTCACCAGCTCAAGCAGCGAGAGCGTCCAGCCTCCGAGAATCGCGACGGCCGTGCCCAAAAGGATTTGCCCCAGTGACACGGACTGATTCAGCAGCAGCCAGAGCACCAGAAGGCTGGCACTCGCGATGGGGTGGGGGAGGAGCCGCTTCATGTTCCCCCCTTCGAGCCGATCGGCTGCTCCGCTGCCGCACCAAGGACACCGCGAATATAGACATCGGGTGTGTGCAGCGACTGCGCGGTGGCCTGCATGAAGCGCATGATCGGTCCGGCCTGGACCGTCTGCAGCGCACACAGGAGAAGGAGCACCGCGATGGGCGCCATCTCGATCAGTCGCACGCGCGGTACGCTTCGTTCGGGCGCGGCCCATAGAACGCGGATGCCCGCGCGCGTCATGGCGATCAACGCCGCCAGGCCAGACAGCAGCAAGGCTGCAAGCAAAATCCAAGCGCCGACGGAAATTGCACCGGGCTGCGAATTCATCGCGGCGGTCAGGAGTGCGAACTTGGCAACGAATCCGGAAAGCGGCGGCAGGCCTGCGATCATCACGGCACAGCCGACAAAGGCCAGACCGAGCATGCCCATGGTGGCCGGGATCGCGATTCCGACTTCCTCCGGCTCCTCGAGTTCGTCCTCATCGTCGCCGTAGGCTTCGCGCGTCACGGCGATGACGTCGGCGCCCGGTTCACGGCCCCGCTCGACCAGCTCGATCAGGAGGAAGAAGGCGGCGAGACCGAGCGTCGAACTGATCAGGTAATAAAGGAGTGCGGCCGTCACGCCGACCTGTCCCATGCCGATGGCGGCGAGCACCGTGCCGGATGACACGACAACGGAAAATCCGGCGAGTCGCGCCATGTCCTGTGACGCGAGGCATCCGATCGTGCCGAACGTGATCGTCGCGATGCCGCCTATCATCAACAATTCGTCGCCGAACTGAGGCGAGGATCCCGCGCCCTCTGCGAACACAAGCAGCCAGAGTCGCAGCACAACGTAGGCGCCCACCTTGGTAAGGATCGTGAGTACCGCAGCAACCGGCGGCGCCGCAGCGGCGTAAGTGCCCGGCAGCCAGAAGCAGAGCGGCCACATCGCCGCCTTCGTCAGGAATGCGATGCCCAGGATCCCGGCGCCGGCCTCCAGCAACGCGCGATCCTCCGCCCGGATGGACGAGACCCGGGCGGCAAGGTCGGCCATATTGAGCGTGCCCGCGACGCCGTAGATCAGGCTGACGCCGATCAGGAAGAACAGCGACGCCACGAGGTTGACGACGATGTATTGCAGTCCGGCCAATACCCGCGGCGATCCGGAGCCGTGCAGCGCGAGGCCATAGGAGGCCGCGAGCAAGACTTCGAAGAATACGAACAGGTTGAAAAGGTCGCCGGTGAGGAAGGCGCCGTTTATCCCCATCAGCAGGAATTGAAACAGCGGATGGAAAAGCACGCCGGCCCGGTGCCACCGCGCCAGCGAGAAAATGACCGCGGCTGACGCGAGCAGGCTGGTCAGCAGGATCATCAGGGCTGAAAGCCGGTCCACCACGAGGACGATCGCGAATGGCGCCGGCCAATCACCCAGGCGATAGACGCCCGACAGGCCGGTCGGGCTCGCGTCGGCATCGCGGATCAGCGCGATCGCAACGGCGACAAGCGCCAGCGTGGCGATGACATTGATCGCGGCATTGATGTTGCGGCGGCTTTCGCCACCCAGGGCAAGCATCACCGCGCCGGCAAGCAGTGGCAACGCCACCGGCAAGATCATCAGATGATCGGACAGACGGCTCACCGTTCGGGCTCCCGTCCATCGACATGGTCGGTGCCGGTCAGGCCGCGCGCCACGAGCAGCACCACCAGGAACAGAGCAGTGGTTGCGAAGCTGATGACGATCGCCGTCAGGACGAGGGCCTGTGGCAGCGGATCAGCGATCAGCGCCGGATCCCCGACGCCCTTGGCCGCGAGGACCGGCGCAACCCCTGCCGTCGGCCGGCCCATGGCAATGATGAAAAGATTCACCGCGTAGGCGAGGAGCGACAGCCCGATGATCACCTGGAAGGTGCGCGGTCGAAGGATCAGCCAGACGCCGGAACCCGTGAGCACACCGATGCCGAGAGCGAGTATGATTTCCATCACCGCACCTCCTCTGTGGCCGATACGGCGGGCGCGATGACCTTGCGGGCCCGTGGCGCCCGGTGACTGCGGACCGACTGGTGCGCGATTGCGATCAGCATGAGGACGGTCGCGCCGACGACAAGGGCAAACACGCCGATGTCAAACACGAGCGCGGTCGCCATCGGGACGGCGCCGATCAGTGGAATCTCGACATAGTCGAATGACGAACTCAGGAAAGGCCGGCCGAATAGCCACGGGACCGCTCCGATGCCGGCTGCCAGCAGCAACCCGGCGCCCATCCACCGCACCGGCAGGACGCGGAGGTGGGCTTCGACCCAGGTCGTGCCGTGAGCCATGTATTGAAGGATAAACGCCACCGCCATGGTTACGCCGGCGACGAAGCCGCCTCCGGGCAGGTCGTGCCCACGCAGGAGCAGGTAGGCCGCAACTGCGCCGATGACCGGGAACAGCATGGTCATCATCAGCGCCGGGATGGCCATTGCGCTCTTCACGGTGTCGCCTTTGCTGCGGTCCGCGCTGGCCTCATCGAACAGGTCCTGGTCGCGCTGCTGTTCCGGCACGGGAATGCTCTCGGCAGCGGGGCGGAACCTGCGCAGCAGGGCATAGACGGTGATCGCGACGATGCCGAGCACCGTAATCTCGCCAAACGTGTCAAACGCACGGAAGTCCACGAGGATGACGTTGACGATGTTGGTCCCGCCGCCCTTGGTATAGGCATTTTCAACAAAGTAGGACGCGATGCTGTCGGGCTTCGACCTGGTCATCACGACATAAGCGAGCATGGCCAGCCCTGACCCTGCCGCCACTGAAATGGCGATATCGCGGACGCGATACCATCGAATGCCGCTTTGCGTATTCGTCGGCATGCGCTTCGGCAGCCAGCGTAGCCCGAGCAGAAGCAGCACTGTCGTGACTGTCTCTACGACCAGTTGGGTCAGCGCGAGATCCGGCGCAGAAAGCCACACAAAACTGACGCAGGTTACGAGGCCGGCGCCACCGACCAGGACGAGGGCGGCGAGGCGATGGAATTTCGCCTGATAGGCGGCGGCGAGCGCGCAGGCGATGCCGACGACCCAGACGATCGCGAACACGACGTTGATGGATGACGGCGAAAGTCCAATTGGCCCAATTCCTCGCATGTAGATCGGGACCAATCCGGCAACCAGAGCGGCGCAAATCAGGATCTGCAATTGCGGCTGCAATCGCCGCGTGCCGAGAACGCCTTCGAGCCATCTCGCGAACTGCCATGAGACGGCCACCAGCACGCGTTCGAAAATGCGCTTGCCCTGGATACGGCGGAGCAGCGGCGGGCCTTCATTGGTGAGCAGATAGGAGCGCAGCATGAAATACACCGCGACGCCACCGCAGATCGCGATGATGCTCATCAGCAGCGCCGGAGTGAAGCCATGCCAGACGGCGAGGCTGTATTCGGGAAGCGTCGGGCCGAGGACGGCGTATGCTGCGGTTTGAAGCAGCGGACCGATGGTCAGGCCGGGGACGATGCCGACCACGAGACATGCCAGCACGAGAATTGCGGCCGGCAGGCGCATGAGGAAGGGCGGTTCGTGCGGGGTACGTGGCAAACCCTGCGGAGGTGGTCCGAAGAATACGTCGCGTATGAAGCGCAACGAGTAAGCAACCGTGAACATGCTCGCGATGGTGACGATGTAAGGCAATGCCTGATCCACGATGGAGTTATCGTGGATCTCGATTGTTTCGGCGAAAAACATCTCCTTCGAAAGAAAGCCGTTCAGGAGCGGAACGCCGGCCATCGCCGCGGCGGCGACCATGGCAAGTGATGCGGTGACCGGCATGTACCGCCACAGCCCGCTCAGCCGGCGGATATCGCGGGTGCCGGTTTCATGGTCGATGATACCGGCGGCCATGAACAACGACGCCTTGAAGGTTGCGTGGTTCATGATGTGGAAGATCGCCGCAACCTGACTAAGTGGCGTATCAAGCCCGACGAGGAGAGTGGTCAGGCCGAGGTGGCTGATGGTCGAATAGGCAAGAAGCCCTTTCAGATCCTGCTGGAAAAGCGCGAAGAACGCACCCAGGATGAAGGTGACGAGGCCTGCGGCCGAGACGATCCACAGCCACTCATTGGTCCCGCCCAGCGCGGGCCATAGCCGCACCAGAAGGAATACGCCGGCCTTCACCATGGTGGCGGAATGCAGGTAAGCCGAGACCGGCGTTGGGGCCGCCATCGCATGCGGCAGCCAGAAATGCAGCGGAAACTGGGCGCTTTTCGTCAAGGCGCCGCTGAGAATGAGGATCAGCGTTGGAAGGTAGAGCGGGTGCGCACGAATGATGGCGCCGGATGCCAGCACCCGGTCGAGATCGTAGCTGCCGACGATGTGCCCGAGCAGCAGCACGCCGGCCAGCAGACAGAATCCGCCGGCGGAGGTGATGAGCAGCGCCATCCGTGCGCCTTCCCGCGCCTGCCTGTTCTGGTGCCAATAGCCGATCAGCAGGAACGAGAAGAGGCTGGTCAATTCCCAGAAGAACACCAGCTGGATCAGGTTGCCCGACAGAACGATGCCGAGCATCGCGCCCATGAATGCGAGCAAGAACGAGAAGAAGCGCGAGACCGGATCTTCCGGCGACATATAGTAGTGGGCGTACAGCACCACGAGGCAGCCGATGCCGGTGATGAGCCCGGCCATCAGCCAGGAGAAACCATCCATCCGGAGGTTGAATTCGAGCCCGAGTTCCGGGACCCAGGCGATCCTGGTCTGGATGACGCCGCCATCGACGAAATGCGGATATGTGGAAATGATGATGACAAGCGTGAGAAGCGCGACCGATCCGGCGAGGCCCGCCACGACGTTGCGTGCGCTGTCACGCAGAAGGATGGCCAGACAGCTCCCCAGAAACGGCAAGGCAATGACGGCGAGGAGCAGCGTTTCGGAGGCCATCTTTTTCCCGGGCGTGCGCGTTTCGGCTTCACAGACCCTTTATGGTAAATTGGGACGCGCGAGGGCAAGCCCTTGGCCGGCATTGCGGGGCCGCGAGGTTGCCGGGGTTGTCGATCGGTCGTCGCGGGATATCGGTATTTGCAGATCGCCTGCGCGCAGGCCCGATTCGACCGGCGTATGGTATGTGGAAGTCGAGCGCGATCCGCAGAGACAAATGGGCGCACAAGATGCCATTTTTCATCACATTCCCGCGAATCTCGCGTCAACTGGCAACCTGACTGCGGCCTTTTGCCTGAGCCACGGCAATGGCGGCTGCTGCGGCCCGCCGGGAGAAGCTGCGGCCGGTCATCGCTACGACAGATAGCGTGTCGTCAGGAGGGAGGCGCGTCCCGGCCCGCCAGCATACCGATCAAGGGTTGCAATCGTCATTCAGTGATAGACGGCGACGATCCAGATCGTTGCCACGATCATGCAGGCGAGCGTGACCGGAGCGCCTGCGCGTGCAAATTCCCCGAACGAAATATGGATACCGCGGGCAGCGGCCTGTTCGACCACGATGATCCCCGCAAGGCTGCCGAATATGAGCAGGTTGCTCGAAAATCCGGTGCCGAGTGCGAGCGCGGCACCGACTGCATCCGGATGGGTAGCCCCCTGGATAAGCGGCGCCAGGAGCATCACCGCTGGACTGTTTCCGACCAGATCGCTCAGCACCGCACTGAGCCAAAGCAGTGTTACGGGCTCATGCAGGTTCAGGCCGAAGTCGCGTGCTTCAGCGATCAGCATCTGCGGCACGCCAGTCGCCGCCATTGCAGCATTCACGACGAAAAGGCCCATGATCAGGACAAGAAGGTTTCCGTCCACCTTGGTCAGGACGTCGCCGGACGAGATCTTTCGATTGATCAGCAGGGCACAGGCCGCTCCGAGCGCGATCATTTCGCGCGGCCACGGAGAGAAGATGAAGGCAGCGATGACCGCGACGGTGACGGCGCCAGTCTTCGCGGTTTCCCAGCGATCGAGCACCGGCTCAGGCTGGGCGTGAACCGCGACCTGCGAGGCGGAGTCGGGAAGATTCCAGCGGCCCCGATACAGCAGAACGATCGTACCCCAGACAATGGGGAGCGACAGCAGGCCCGGAATTGCGGCAAGGCGAAGAAACCCCGTGAAGGACAAGTCCAGGGTCTGCGCAACGATCATGTTCTGGGGGCTGCCGATGAGCGTTCCGGACGAGCCGGTATTTGCCGCGAAACAGAACGCCAGCAGGAACGGAACCGGGTTGAGTTTGCGGGCGAGGGAAACGGACGCCAGAAGCGGTGTCATCGCGACGACGACGACATCGTTGGTCAGCAACGCCGACAGAATGCCGCCGGTCGCGACAAGAATCGCCAGCAGCAGCGGTGGTGGCACATTGAGCGAAGCGATGCGATGCGCGACCCAGGCGTAGAAGCCCGACACGACGAAGCCGGCCGATACCACCATCAGGCCGAACAGCAGCGCGATTGTTTGATAGTCGATTGCAGCCCATGCTGCCGACGCGCTGATGCTGCCGGCGACGATCATCGCGAGCATGCCGACAAGCGCTGCGCCCGTCCGGTCGAGCTTGAAGCCTGGAAGGCGGCCGAAGCCCATCGCCACGTAGACCAGAAGAAAGATAAGGAGCGTGACGTCCATGGCGGGCACGATCATGGTGTTGCGACGCGACTGCGAAGCTGGCGGTCCAGCTGGCAAGGTCGGGTGATTGCGTTGCAGGCAGCATTAAGCGGGCGCTCGATCGCAGACAAGTGATTCGGGCGAATCGGCAAGCGCCTGTCCGTCATGCGGAGCGTCCGGGCTCCTCACGTGCTCGGTAGAAGGAACGCTTGTGCTTGCAGACTTGCCGGCCGATTATATTGCGCAAACGAGCTTCGGCAGATACGACGATGCCATGTCCTGTCCCGACTCGTGCCGGTTTGGGCGCATTCGAGGTCCGGGGACTTATACGTCCAGATCCAGAAGACCGGCCGCGTTGCGGCTGATCAGCCGGCGGATGTCGGACTTGGAAAACTGCAGGTCCAGCAGGAGGCGCACGATCTGCCTGAAGCCCTCGACCGGCCTCGGGTTGTCGAGCAGGCCGAGGTCCGACGACAGGATCGTGCGATCGACGCCGGCCACTTCGATCAGATGGCGGAGGTCGTCGGCGCTGAATTTCTTCGCCTTTCCTCCGACAAACATGCAGATGGAATGCTCCATGTAAGCGCCCGCCGCGACCAGAGAGCGGATGTCCTCGTCGGTGCATCCGACCACATAGGTCGGGTGATTGACGAGCATCTTCCTCACGCCGCGCCGCTTCGCTTCGTCGAACAATAGGTGCAACTCGCTCGCGGGCAGATGGCCGCCGGCGAGGATAATGTCGGCTTCCGCGATGATATCGAGGCAGGCCCTGGTCGCGTCCGAAATTGCGCCATTGGCATCGAGCGCGCTGAGCGGGATGGGATCCAGCATCTTGCGTTTCGTCTTGGGAAAGGTCTTTCCCTGTCCGCTCAGCTGGGCGATGTGGTTCTGTGCCGAGAGAGTCGGCATCCAGATGATCTTCGCGCCGATACTCGCCGCATGATCGACGGCGTGCGGATTGATGCCGCCGTTGGCGTTGTTGAGCGCCAGTCCTGAAAACAGGCGGACGCCGGTATCGGGAAACAGCTTCTCGAGGATCGCGGCGTGCGACACGCCAAGATAATAATGATCCTTGTAGAGCAGCGCGCTGAAACCCGCCGCCGCACAATCCATCATGGCGTCATGATGATCGAGCACGCGGGGCATCGCGGCCGGGCCGCTGTGACAGTGGAGATCGACGGCGCCAACGAGCAGGGCGCTCACCTCGTCCGTGCGGCTGTCCCGATTGATGTTCACCGCAGGCGGTGTGTCGTTGATTGGCATGGCCGCTGTGCCTTGCTGGTTGGTCCGGATGTCCTGTTGCACTGAACGCCAGGCAACGGTCAGGGCTCGCCGGGCATCGGGTAGTCGTCAGCATTCACGACCCACCCCGGCTTTGACGAGAAGTCCATGCGCGGGGGGCAGAAAATATCGACGAGCTGGTTGATGCCGGTTCCTACCGCGCGGGATGTGTGAATGGCCGGCGGAGGAATCACGGCGATCGACGGCGCGGCACAAAACTCGTGTTCGTCTTCCCGCCATTTCGTCATGTCGGGAATCCACGGCCAGCGTATGTCGTGAATGTAGGCGCCCTCAAGCGCCAGCGAGCATTGCTCGAAATCGTCGTGGTGATGGGGCGAGAGCTTGGTGACGTCGCGTGGTCCGTTCCGTGGATCGAGGTAGTTCACCATGAAGGTGGAGCACCGGAAGATGCGGCCGAACCGTCCCTCCTCGGTCTTGACGTCAAGGCTGTAGGCGTGGATGCGGCCGGGTGCGCGGGGCGCCGGCCACGGCTCGAACGGCGGAATGTTCGGATGCGGCGTTTT
This sequence comes from Pseudomonadota bacterium, assembly GCA_023387555.1. GTDB lineage: Bacteria > Pseudomonadota > Alphaproteobacteria > Rhizobiales > Xanthobacteraceae > Pseudorhodoplanes. The sequence goes on along the minus strand of JAEWHY010000410.1, from coordinate 8,284 downwards.
GAACGAATCCGCATTGACGCATTTCGCCGACATGTCCTCTGAGCGGGTGGTGAACATGCGGATCACGCGCCCGCCATTCGGGATGACGACCGTGCTGTTGCCCGGCGGAACGAAGGCGACCGAATAGCCTGCAAGGGTTTTGCGTTCGGTCCCGGCGGAAATCTCCGCCCCGGTCGCCGCCTCGGGGAGCAGGACCACATATTCGTCCGGCTGGTCGTCGCGGGTGAAGCGGGCGCCAGGCGCGGCCTCGCTATAGGCGATGACATAGTTCTGTCCGCGGGCGTACCAGGTGCGGCCGTTGACGTCGTCATCCTGCGGCGCGGTCTCGTAGAATTTGGCGTATTCTGCACCGGCGAAGTCGGTCGGCTGCGGTGCCTTGGCCACCTGCGGGCTGGCTAGTGCGGATCGCGGATCGGACTTGAGATACATGCTTTCCTCCCGGGGTCGCAGCGGCTTGCTGCCCGGCTTGTTTCAGGTCGTTGGTCCGGTGAAGTCCTTGAGTGCCTGCGCGGCGGCGCGGCGCATGAAGCCCTGGTCCGATGAAACGATGAAGGCGCTGGCGCCGAGTTGCCGAAAGCCCTCGGCCTCGTCCGCCGAATTGACCATGACGCAGACCGGCTTTCCGGCCGCGCGCGCGGCTTTGGTGATGCGCTCGACGGAATCCTGGATGACGGGAGCGGTATTGGACGGTGCGCCGTATGCGACCGTGAGGTCGCCCCGTCCGATGAAGACCCCGTCGATGCCGTCCACCGCAACGATCGCGTCGATATTCTCGATCGCCTGCGGATCCTCGATCATCGCGATGACCGCGGTCTGCGTGTCGGCGGCATCGACCGTGGTCCAGACTGACGCGCCGCCATAGCGCCCGGCGCGGGTCGAGCCGGAATAGCCTCGATTGCCACCACGATAACGGCTGGCCGCGGCGACGCTGCGGGCGATTTCGACGGTGGCGACGTGCGGAACGAGAACGCCCGTCGCCCCGCAATCCAGCGCCGAAAGGATGCCGGCCGGCCCGGAGTCGGGAACGCGCACGATCCCGGCTGTGCCGCTGGCCTTTGCTGCCAGCAGCGCGAGATCAATGGACTCGCGATTGAAAGGCGCATGCTCCTCGTCGATGACGACGAAGTCGAAGCCGAGATCCCCCAGAATTTCGATTGCATGGCTCGTGGGCGTCTTGATGAAGGTTCCGACCAGTTGCTCGCCGGCGGAAAAGCGCCGGCGAAAGTCGGACGGAGAAGGGCGGTCTGGCATTGTCACGGGTCGGATCCTGTTCGGCCTTCGGGCCGCCGATGCAGGTTGCAAACGGCGGGCCCAAACGCCACTATCGCCTTCGAGCATTCCGCAATGTGGAATGCGAAAGGCGCAGCATGCTCACCGACATGATCCATGGCTGAGGTTCTGGTCGAATCCGTTCGTCGGGCCTTCGGCCTCCTTCACGAACTCAACCGGCAGCGGGTCAGTTCGGTGCACCATCTGCATCAGGTGACCGGCTTGCCGAAGCCCACGATCGTGCGGCTTCTGGATACCCTTATCTCGCTCGGATACGTGGTGAACGATCGCCGGCAGGGCGGCTATCAGGTGACTTCACTGGTCCGCTCGCTGAGCGCCGGTTTCCACGGTGATCCTCTGGTGGTCGAGGCGGCACGGCCCTGGGCCATCGCCTTCACGCGCAAGTATCAATGGCCGGTCGCAGTGGCCGTGCTCGATGGCAGCGCCGTTGCGGTGCGCTTCAGCACCATTCCGGACAGTCCGGTCTCGCCGTTTCACGCCACCATCAACAACCGCCTGCAATTGATGACGCGCGCTTTGGGGCGCGCCTATATCGCGTTTTGTCCTTCCGGCGAGCGCAATCTTCTGCTGGACATGCTCTCGGTCTCACACGATCCGGAGGACGCGGCGGCGCGCGACCGGGATGCGGCGCTGACGCAACTGGCCATGATCAAGAGGGCGGGCTTTGCCGACCGTTCGCCCATGGTCGAGCCGAAGTCGTCCTCGACCATCGCGGTGCCCGTCACGCTGGGACGGAAAGTGCTCGCGACCGTCGGCGTCACCTTTTTCACATCGGCGGTCCCGAAGGCGGCAGCCATCGATCGCTATGTGCCCGCGCTGAAGGAGATGGCCAAGAACATCCAGACCAGCGTCGTTTTGCTCAGGCAGGGCGGCGCGCCGGACAAGGATCCGCATTGAGCGGACCGTCCTGAACGGATTCTGCATTCCGTATCGCGGAACGCGGATACATTCTGCGCGCATCGCCTGGCGCTTCCATCCTAAGAAAAAAAACCGACAAGAAGCCGCACAGCGCGGCAGCAGAAGATCTTCCGAGGAAACGGCCCAGCCGATGCAATCGCGTGTCATCATCACATGCGCCGTCACCGGCAATCAGACGACGCCGGAGATGACGCCGCATCTGCCGATTACGCCTGAGCAGATTGCAGACGCCAGTCTTGGCGCAGCGGAGGCGGGTGCGGCCGTGGTGCATATCCATGTGCGCGAGCCGAAGACCGGTCGTCCATCCATGGAACTGGAATACTATCGCGATGTCGTCGATCGCATTCGCGCGCGGAACCGCCAGATCATCCTCAACATCACGACCGGACCGGGTGGCCGCTATTCGCCCGATCCGGAGGACCCGAAGCTCGCAGGTCCCGGCACGACGCTCATGCGGCCGGAGAACCGCGTCGCACATATTCCGATCCTCAAGCCCGATATCTGCACGCTCGATCTGAACACCATGAATTCCGGAAAGGAAGTCGTGATCAACACGCCAGGCAACGTGCGCCGGATGGCGGCCGTCATACGTCAAGCGCGTGTGAGGCCGGAGATCGAGCTGTTCGATTCCGGCGATATCGCCCTGTGTCGCGACCTGATCAAGGACGGGACGCTCGATGCGCCGATCCTGTGTTGCATCGTCAGTGGCGTGAAATACGGCTTTCAGCCCTCACCGGAGACCGTGCTTTACGCGCGCGGGCTTCTGCCGCCCGGCAGCCTCTGGACGGCGTTCGGCACCGGCCGCATGGCCTTTCCGATGGTCGCGCAGTCGTATCTCGCCGGTGGGCATATCCGCGTCGGGCTCGAAGACGCGGTCTACCTGAACAAGGGCGTCCTGGCATCCTCCAACGCGGAGATGGTCAGCAAGGCGCGCACGATTGTGGAAAGTCTCGGCGGGGAAATCGCTACAGCGCGAGAGGCCCGCGAAATGCTCTCGCTGCCAGCATGAACGGGCACTGCCGATCTGAAGACGATAACTGCAAGCAGAACGACACGCGCGGAATTGCGCTCAAAAAATTGGAGGAAACATGCGTCCTTTATTGATTGGCCTCTTCGGCCTGACGCTTGCCTTTGCGTCATCGCAGCCAGCCGCTGCGCAGGAATGGCCGTCCCGTCCGGTCACATTCATCGTGCCGTTCCCGGCGGGCGCCGCGGTCGATACGCTTGCACGCGCTGTCGCCACGACGATGAGCGAGAAGCTCGGCAAGCAGTTCATCGTCGAGAACCGCACGGGGGCTGGCGGCAATATCGGCGGCAGTGCGGTCGCCAAGGCTGCGCCGGATGGCTATACGTTCCTGTTCGGGACACCGGCGCCGATCGCGATCAACAAGCTCATGTACAAGGGGCTGAACTACGATTCCGATCGGGATTTCATCCCTGTCATTCTTGCCGCCAAGTCACCGCTGATCATTGCCGCGAGGGCCAATTTTCCGGCAAAGACGTTCGGGGAACTGATCGCCTACGCAAAGCAGAATCCAGGGAAGGTGAATGTCGGCCACCCGGGCAACGGGACGCTCGGCCACATCACGTCCGAACTGGTCCAGCAGTTTGCCGACGTGAAGATGACCAATGTGCCCTACCGGGGCTCCGCGCCGCTGACCACGGACCTGATGGCGGGGCAGGTGGATCTCGCCATGGATTTCATGCCGACCTATGTGCCGCAGGTTATCGGCGGCAAGATTCTCGCGCTCGCCGTGACGACGTCCGAACGCGCCACCCAGCTGCCTGATACGCCGACTGTTCAGGAAGCCGGTCTCAAGGGCCTTGAGGCGACGGCATGGTATGCGGTCGTCGCGCCGACCGGAACGCCACCCGACATCGTGAGCAAGGTGAACGCCCTGGTGAACGAGTTTCTCAAGAGCGACAAGGGCAAAACCGTCCTTGAGCAGAATGCCTTGCAGGCTGTCGGCGGATCTCCGGAGGTTCTCAAGGCGTTCATCGCTGATGAATTGAACAAGTGGCGGCCGGTGATCGAGTCTGCGAAGATCGCAATGTAGAAAAAGGAAGAGAACGCTTCGTATGACGGTTATCGATGTTCCTGCGCTGTCCATTCCGAAAGTTGCGCTTGTCACAGGAGGCGGCAGCGGGATCGGAAGGGCGACCGCGGCGCGTCTGGCCGCGCTCGGCTCCACGGTCGTGGTCGGCTACAACAGCCGGCCGGAGCAGGCAGAGGAGACCGTCGCCGGGCTGCAGGGCGCTGGCCACATCGCAATGCGGATCGCGATCGATGATGCGGCGTCCGTCGCCGAAGCTGCTGCCGCAGTGGGCGAAATGTTTGGGCAACTCGATGCGCTGGTCAATTGCGGAGGCGCGACCACACCGGTGCCGGCTGCGAATCTCGACGCGCTGACCGACGACATCTTCGATCGGACCGTCACGATCAATCTGCGCGGCCCGTTCGCCATGGTGCGGGCGTTCCGTCCCTTGCTGGAGCGCGGCAGCGGATCGGCCATCGTGAATGTTTCATCGATCGCAGCGCGCACCGGGACCGGCAGCAGCCTCGCCTATCTTGCCGCGAAGGCGGGGGTCGATGCGCTGACGACCGCGCTGGCGAAAGTGCTTGCACCGAAGATCCGCGTGTTCTCGGTCTCGCCAGCCGGCGTGGATACGGATTTCGTTCCCGGTCGCACCCGCGAACAATTGCAGAGGGTTGCCGAGAAGCTGCCGCTCGGTCGCGTCACGATGCCTGACGATGTCGCGAGAGCAATCATCGCATGCATCGTCAACCTGACCAGTTCGACGGGCATCGTGGTGCCGGTGGATGAAGGCCGACATCTCTAGACAGAGCACAGGTATTTTGTGCTGAAAATTCAGCGCTGACGGACCGGGAAACGATGGACAAGCTGAGATTCTACATCGACGGCGCCTGGGTCGACCCAGCTAAGTCATCAACGCCGTTCGGGATCGTCAATCCCGCGACCGAGGAGACATTCGCGAAGATCAGCCTCGGCACTGCGGAGGATGTTGACCGTGCCGCCAGGGCGGCGCGCCGTGCATTCGCGACCTATTCCGAGGAGAGCGTGGAACAGCGCCTTTTCTGGCTGCACAGGATCATCGAAGGCTTCAAGGCGCGCCTGCCGGAACTGGCGCGCATGATGACCCTCGAAATGGGCGCTCCCATCACTTTCGCAACCCAGCGTCAGGCGACGGTTGCGCTGTTCCACTTCGAAGAGGCCGCGCGTGTTCTCGCGCAGTACCGCTTCGAGGAGCGGATGGGGGCGGGGATCATCCGCCGTGAACCGATCGGCGTCTGCGGCCTGATTACGCCGTGGAACTGGCCGTTGAATCAGGTCGCCTCAAAGGTTGCGCCTGCGCTCGCGACTGGCTGCACCGTGGTCCTCAAGCCGAGCGAGATCGCACCGCTCAGTGCAATGCTGTTTGCGGAAATCGTGCATGAGGCCGGCTTACCACCGGGCGTGTTCAATCTCGTGAATGGTGACGGCCCCATCGTGGGCGAGGCGATCGCGGCGCATCCGGAGATCGACATGGTGTCCTTCACCGGTTCTACGACGGCCGGTGTCAGGGTCGCAAAGCTTGCCGCGGACACGGTCAAGCGTGTCGCGCAGGAACTCGGCGGCAAATCCGCCAACATCATCCTTCCGGATGCCGACCTGAAGTCCGCAGTGATCGAGGGCGTTCATGCGTGTTACACGAATGCCGGCCAGAATTGCCAGTCTCCCACACGCATGCTGATTCCGCGGGCGCAACGCGAGGCGGCGTTCGAGGCGGCGCGCGAGGCGGTCGGAACCATCCGGCTCGGAGATCCGCTTGATCCCGCATCCACCATGGGACCTTTGGTCAGCCAGACGCAATTCGAAAAAGTTCAGGATCTCATTCAGTCCGGCATGGAGGAGGGGGCCACTCTGGTTGCCGGTGGATTGGGCCGGCCGGCCGAACTCAACCGCGGATATTATGTGCGCCCGACCGTGTTCGGTGATGTGACGCCGCAGATGCGGATCGCGCGTGAGGAAATCTTCGGTCCGGTGCTCTCCATCATGGCCTATGACACCGAGGATGAGGCCATCGAAATTGCCAACGGCACGCCGTTCGGACTGGCGGGGTTCGTCCAGTCCAAGGACTTGAAGCGCGCACGCACTGTCGCCAATCGCATCCGGGCTGGCCGCGTCTATCTTAACGGCGCTCTCTTTGACCGAAGCTTGCCGTTCGGTGGCTACAAGCAGTCCGGCAATGGACGTGAGTTCGGGGTTTTCGGCTTCGAGGAATACCTCGAGGTTAAGGCTCTGCTCGGTTTTCCGGAATAGAAGGAGCCCTCAGCAGCCTTGACGGGATTATGTAAGTGGGCTGACCGGATTTCCGGAGGCGCATCAGCGGCAGGCCAGAAGCTGGCGTATCCGGTTGACGATATTCGAAGGGTTGGCGTTGGCCAGCGTGACCACGCCAACCTCGAAGGTCAGCTCCGGATCAAGCGGTCGCACCAGCGTGTCTGCCGACGCACTGGCGGCTGTGAATTCGTCGACGATCGAGACACCGGCCTTCTGCTCGACCAGTCGGAGCGCCAGGACGTTGGTATTGACCTCGGCGAGAAGGCGCACCTCGACTTCGGCGAAGCGGAACGCGGCCTTGATGCTTGCGCCGAGCGGATCGGTGCCGCTCAGCGCGATGAACGGCTTGTCGCGGAAGAAGCCGAAGTCGACCGCATCCGGCACCGGTCCGGTCATCTGTTTCGGAAAGCAGGCCAGGAATCGCGCGGTCGCGACACGGTCGATCCGCAGCGCCGGATGCTCCTGGGGGTTGAAGCCAACGGCAAGCTGCACCTCCTGACGCAGCACGGCGTTAATCGCACCCGCGTAGTGGTAAGAATTCACTTCGATAAGGGTGTCAGGCGCCTCGGCGAACAGCTTGATCAGGAGGGCTGGGATGACTTCAAAGCAAAGCGCGGGAGGCACGCCGATCCGGACGACAGATTGTCCGCCGGCCTTGAGATTCTTCGTCAGGGTCCGGACGTTTTCGACTGAGCCGAACAGCTTGGTCGTTTCCTGGTAGATCGTGTTGGCCTCGGCGGTCGGCAGGATGCGACCGCGATGGCGCACGAACAGCTTGAAACCGAGCTGATCTTCAGCATGAAGCAGCGTCTTGGTGACGGCGGGCTGGCTGACATTTAACAGCCTTGCGGCCCCGCTGATCGAGCCGGTGAGCATGATCGCATTGAAGACCTCGATGTGCCGCAGCCGCAATTCCCGTTCCCCCTCGACAGGGGCGATACCGGCCTGCTGCCACGTCCCAACCCTGCGTCGTCCAGCTAGCCTGCAAAATCGGATAGCGCCAGATTGTTTCCGTCGAATCCGGCCGGCCGGTCCGCAACGATGTCTGAAAGGAGTCTGGCGCTCCCACAGGCCAACGTAAATCCCAGCGCGCCCTGACCCACGTTGACAAGGAGGTTGTCTCGCTTGGTGCGGCCGATGATCGGGACGCTGGTCGGCGTTGCCGGCCGCGCGCCGGCCCAGGGCGCGGCCTGCGCGTATGCGCCTGCGTCCGGAAACAGGGCTTCGGCTTCCCGGCGCAACGCGCGGATCTGATTGCCATCAATCGCGACCTCGTGGCCGCTGATCTCGGCGAAGCCTGCAACACGCAACGTGCGGCCGAGCCGCGCATAAACGATCTTCTTTTCGTAATCGGTGATGCTGCGGTCCGGCGTCGCGTTCTCGTTCACGATCGGCAACGACAGGCTGTAGCCATGGATGGGCCAGATTGGCAGCCGCACACCCGCAGTCCGCGCGAGCGCGGCACTGCCGACGCCCGCGCAAATGACGTGCAGGTCGGCATCGAGCGGTTCGTTGCCGGCGAGCAGCCTGACCGCGCGTCCGCCGTTTCGCACGAATCGCAAGTCCTGGCGCCCGAACAGGAAAGAAACGCCGTACTTCTGTGATTGCAGGACGCGGGCGAGGCCTTCGCACAGCGCCCGGCAATCACCGGTTTCCTCCGAGGGCGTATGGACGGCGCCGACCATGCGGTCGGCGGCGTGGACCAGGCTCGGCTCGATGTCGATGCATTCAGC
>JAEWHY010000386.1 GCA_023387555.1 Pseudomonadota bacterium | reverse complement strand
CGCAGGCAGCCGACCGCGATCAACAGATAGACGATGATTTCGAAACCGATGACGAGTTCCTCGATCCGGTGCTGCGCCAGAAGCGGCGCGCAGATGCCGAGACCCGCAATCATCATCGAAACGTGCGTGAGCAGGCCGGACGCCTTGGTGTCCAGCGTCTGAAACGCGGCCGTGGTCGCCGTGGTCCCTTCAGCGTCCCAGTGCGCCAGTGAATGGGCGTAGGACGCGATCGTCGCCTCATCCAGCTTGTTGCTGAACGCAGCAATGAGACCGGTAATTCCGTCTTTCGGCGCTCCGGACGCGGCCATCGTCAGCTGCTCAATCCTCCCGCCAGCGTCGGGAAATCGAGCGGCCGGAAGCCGTAATGCGACAGCCAGCGCATGTCCGCTTCGAAGAACGGGCGCAGGTCCGGCATGCCGTATTTCAGCATGGCGATGCGGTCGATTCCCATGCCCCAGGCAAAGCCCTGATATTCATCGGGATCGAGCCCGCAATTGCGCAGCACGTTCGGATGCACCATGCCGCAGCCGAGAATCTCGAGCCAGTCCTCGCCTTCGCCGAAGCGGATCTCGCCCTTGTCGCGCTTGCACTGGATGTCGACTTCGAGCGACGGCTCGGTGAACGGGAAGAATGACGGCCGGAACCGCATCTTGACGTTGTCGACCTCGAAGAACGCCTTGCAGAACTCGGCGAGAATCCACTTCAGGTGGCCAAGGTGCGAACCCTTGTCGATGACGAGACCCTCGACCTGATGGAACATCGGCGTGTGGGTCTGGTCCGAGTCGGAGCGATAGGTGCGGCCCGGAATGATCACGCGGATCGGAGGCTTCTTGGCCAGCATGGTGCGCACCTGCACGGGCGAGGTATGCGTGCGCAGCAGCAGCCGCGAACCGTCCGGCTTCGGATTGAAGTAGAAGGTGTCGTGCATGTCCCGCGCCGGGTGGCCTTCGGGAAAGTTCAGCTTGGTGAAGTTGTAGTCGTCGGTTTCGATGTCCGGACCTTCGGCGACCGCAAAACCCATGTCGGCGAAGATCGTGGTGAGTTCGTCGATCACCTGGCTAATCGGATGGATGCGGCCGGTCTCCGCCGGGCTTTCGCGCACGGGGAGCGTGACGTCGACGCTTTCGGTGTTGAGCCGGGCATCGAGCGCCGCGTTCTTCAGTGCCTCGCGCCGCGCGGAGAGCGCCGCGTTCACCGACTCCTTTAGGCCGTTGATTGCCGGCCCCTGAATCTTGCGCTCTTCCGGCGTCATGCTGCCGAGCGTCTTGAGCAGCGCGGAAACCGATCCGCTCTTGCCGAGCGCTGAAACGCGAACGGTCTCGAGCGCTGCCTCGTCGGAGGCGGCGGCAATGTCGTTCAGGATCGTCGATTCGAGTTGAGCGATATTGGACATGGACTATGCCTTGCGCTTTGCCAGCGCGATCCGCGCGTCGATGATGCGGGCGATACGGGCCGGGTCGCCCTCAAGAACGTTGAGGTCGAGCTCGAGGAGGTTTGATTCGTCGTGACCGACCAGACGGACCGTCTGCATGTTCGAGCGGCGAATCAGGAAGGTGCTGGACCCGAGCGTCACGATGAGCACGAGCAGCAATGCATCCCGGGTGCTCTGGACGGCAGGCGTCATGGTCCGCACATCCTCGATCGATGCGAAGTCGATCGTGCGTCCGCTCTCGCCGGCTTGAATCGCATCGGCCGAGAAGCGCAACGGAGCGGTCTCGCCCGCGCGCGACAGCCGGCGCGAGAAAAATGCAAAGCAGGCCAGCGCGATCACAAGGACGACGGCGCCAAGGATAGCGACCGCCGGCGTCACAAGCTGCGCCGTGGCGGCCAGCATCAGCGCGGCAGCGGCGCAAGCCACTGCAACGCTGATCATCCGGTCCTGCCGCAGACGTTTGTCCGAAAAGCCAAAGGCGACGTTGCCCTGACGCTCGGCTTCGCTGAGGTCCGGGAATGTATCGTCAGGCACCGCGGTCCAGGTGCCCGATGCTGCAGCTTGCGCCATTTTCGCTCCTGCCTTTGGTCGCGCGTCGATCACGCGCGACCGTCGCCGGAGAATGCAGGTCGGTGTCAGGCCGCGAGCGCGGCCTTCGCCTTCTCGACGATGACCTCGAACGCAGCCGGCTCGCGGATCGCGATGTCGGACAGGACCTTGCGGTCGATTTCGAGACCCGACTTGTTCAGCCCGTCGATGAACTGGCTGTAGTTGATGCCGAACGGACGCACAGCGGCGTTCAGGCGCTGGATCCAGAGCGCGCGGAAGGTGCGCTTGCGCCGCTTGCGGTCGCGGAAAGCGTACTGATTGGCTTTCTCGACGGCCTGCTTGGCGATGCGGATCGTGTTCTTGCGGCGCCCGTAAAAGCCCTTGGCGGCCTTCAGGACTTTCTTGTGCTTGGCATGGGCGGTAACGCCACGTTTGACGCGGGCCATGGCTGATCTCCTTTAGCGAATGTCTGCAGAAACGAGAAAACGGAGGCGGTCGGCGATCAGCCGTTCGGCATCCAGTATTTCTTGATGTTGTCGCCGTCCGTTTTGAACAGGACGCGCGTCCCGCGGAGGTCGCGGATCTGCTTCGTGGTTCGCTTGATCATGCCGTGACGCTTGCCGGCCTGGGCGGCCACGACCTTGCCCGAACCGGTGATTTTGAAGCGCTTTTTGGCGCCTGACTTGGTCTTCAACTTGGGCATTTGGCTCTCCTGATGCGGCAGACGTATCGGCAAAAGCCGGCCGTTCGCCGGAAATGGCTCGAAAACGAGCGTTTGCTGATTGAGCAAGTGTCGCTGCCACGGCAGCCCTAACAGCCGGGCGGCGAGCGCGCGGGTTATGGCAGAGGGTGTGGAAAAAGACAACAGATCCGCGCGGCGCAAGCGGCGGAGCCATCAACGCCACAGCCAATTGCTTGCGGTATCATGGTGAGTCATTAACGGCAGATATGGCGGTCTAAGGGGTTTTAATGGAACTGCCGATCTGTTAATGTTCGTTCATCAATCACAATCGCTAATTTCGCGGAGCGCCTGTTACCCGTGCGCCGATACGCACGCCATTCCACACCCGACGCAAACGGAGACTTTCAAGGATGAAAGCGCCTGCCTTTTCGACCATCAATGAGGCCAAAACCAACTTTGATCGGATTTATGTCGAAAAGGACCCGCGTCAGTATTTCAACTATCTCGGGCAGCTCGACTACATCATCCCGCATCTCGCGCAGCCGATCTTCGACCAGCTGATCCGCGCCCGCGCTGCGACACAGGACCGGCCGGTGACCGTGCTGGATCTCGGTTCGTCCTACGGGGTGAACGGCGCGCTGATGAAATATGCGCTTGGATATGACGCCCTGCGGGATCGCTACACCGCGCCAGCGCTCCAGGGGCTGCCAAGCTCTGTCATGCTGGAACATGACAGAGCTTTCTACAGAGCATGGCCGAGCGACTCCAATGTTCAGGTGATCGGCCTTGATGTTTCGGAAAATGCGGTCCGCTATGCCGAGGCCAGCGGTACGGTCGACATCGGATTGTGCGCCGACCTCGAGACGGAGGACCCCGATCCTGAGGCTGCGGCGGCCATCGAGACGGCCGACATTCTGGTCTCTACGGGATGCGTCGGCTACGTCTCCGAGAAGACCTTCGAGCGTGTGATGGCGCTGGCCTGCCGCAAGGAGCCGGCGTGGGTCGCCTCGTTCGTGCTGCGCATGTTTCCGTACGACCGGATCGCAAAAACGCTGTCCGCTTATGGACTTGAGACCGAGAAATTCGAAGGCGCGACCTTCGTGCAGCGGCGTTTCAACGATCGCAGCGAGATGGAGGCGGTGGTCAGCGCGGTCGAGGCGCTCGGGATCGATACCCGGGGGCACGAGACCGAGGGCGTCTATCACGCCGATCTCTATGTGTCCCGCCCGCGCGCCGAAATCGATCGGCTACCGCTGCAGAAGCTGATCACGGTGGTCAGCGGCGCGAACAAGCCCTGGACCATCGGGACCAACGTGCTCGGTCGGCACGGTCCGGCCGCCCGCCGGCGGGCGAAAAGCGTGGTCAAGCAACGACTTGTGGCATCTTAGTGACCGCGGCCCACCAAGTCCGGGCGTATCCGCTCAGGGGGTCTTGGTCCCCGGACAGGCCTCGTTCATCTCCCGGCCCAGGTCCTGGAATTTGCCAACCCGGCCCATGACAGCGCGAACCCGGTCGAGGCCGAGTTCCTTGGCGACGGCCTCCATCTCCTTCTCGGAGCCGCCACCGGCCGCGAGCAGCCGCACGATGGTCTGCGCGTCCGCCGCCCCATACCGGCCGACCAGATAGCCGGCCACGCAGCGGCAATCGACCGTGACCCCGTTCGCGGTCTCCTTGGTCGGCTTCGAGAAGGCCGGCGCCAGATACGCGCTGCAGGCCGCATGGACGTCGGCAGCGCCTTGAGCCATCGCCGGCGGCCCGGCTAGCGGCAGGAGCAATGCGGCAAAAGCGACTTGCGCGATCTGCTTTGTCATTGTCCCCGCGTCGCTCCTCCGGGGTCCGGTCCAGGTCGCCTAGAGCGGAGGCTGGCGCCGCATCAGCGCGGCGCCAGAATCATGATCATTTGACGGCCCTCGAAACGGGCGGCCATTTCGACCTTGGCGAGCAGAGCAAGATCGGTTTTGACCCGATTGAGCAATTGCGTGCCGAGTTCCTGATGGGCCATTTCGCGGCCGCGGAAGCGCAATGTCACCTTGACCTTGTCGCCTTCCTCGAAGAAGCGCTTCATCGCGCGCATTTTCACGTCGTAGTCGTGATCATCGATCATCGGCCGGAACTTGATTTCCTTGACCTCGACGACCTTCTGCTTCTTGCGCGCTTCGGCGGCCTTTTTCTGCGCCTGGAACTTGTACTTGCCGTAGTCCAGGAGCTTGCAGACCGGAGGTGATGCGTTCGGAGAAATTTCGACGAGATCGAGGCCGGCCTCGGCGGCCTTTTCAAGCGCCTGCTGGATCGGAACCGTGCCGAGATTGGTTCCGGCCTGATCGATCAGCTGAACCTCGCGGTTGCGAATCTCGTCGTTGACGCGCGGACCGTCCTTCTGAACGGGGGGCGCGGCTTTCATGGGACGGCGAATGGAAAATCTCCGTTGCTGTTACGATTAAACTCGCAGACACGGCGCGCATTCAAGGCTTTCGCCAAGCGTCCGCGTCCTGCGCAGTCCGGCCGAAGATCGGGACAAAACAGGTCCAAGTCAACGGCGGAGCGCGCCGAAACCGTCTGAATTCCGCAAAATTGAGCCCCGCTTCCGAGGCATCAAGCCTGATTTTGCCCGGCTACCAACCCGGTATAAAGCCGCAGCGTAAGGTCGCTGACCGCCGGCTGGTTGAAATGGTCCATGACCCACTGGCGGCCGCGAATACCAATCGCCGCCTGCTGGGACGGCGCCATCGAGAACAGGCGGACCAAAGCGGCGGCAAGCTCGCCATCGTCGCCGGCGGCGAATCGCAGGCCAGTCATCCGGTCCTCCGAAACCATCGGCGGCGCCAGAACCGCATCCGGGCCGGCGCCAAGGTCGGATACCACCACCGGACGCTCCATGGCCTGCGCCTCGAGGAGGGTGCGCTGCAGACCCTCGGTCTGGATGGCGGCGGAAACCACGACGGATGCCGCGGCATAGGCGGCGGGCATGTCGTCGACCGGGCCGATCAGCCGCACCACGCCCGTCAGATCGTTGGCCAGAACCTGGTCCCAGATTTCCCCGCCATAACTGCTGTTGCCTCCGGTCTCGCCGACGAAGACGAACACGAAATCCTTCAGACCCATGTCCTTCAGCCGGCGTGCGGCCTGCACGGCCACATGATGGCCCTTTCGCCGCAACATGCGTCCGACCACGAGCACCACTTTGTCGCCCGGTGTCACGCCGAAGCTGCGCCGCATCCCTTCCAGGCGCTCTGCCGACATATTCGATGGATCGAACAGCGCGAGATCGACACTGGCCGGGACGACATCGATCTTCTCCGGGGAGACGCGATAGCGTTCGCTGATCAGTTCGGCGAGCTGTTCGCTGACGGTAAAGATCCGGTCGCCGCGAGCCATGACACTATTGTACAGACGCTTGAAGGCATTCTGATCCCGAAAGCCCTTGTACCAGCTGGTCACGAACGGGACGCGCGTCAGCTTCGCGGCGATCAGCGCACTCCAGGCCGGGGCCCGTCCATGGGCATGGATGATATCGCATTTCCGCGTGCGCACGATGCTCGAAATCTTCGCGGCGTTGCGGGCCATGACGGCGGGATTTTTGCTCGCGACATCGGCGCGGATGAATTCACCGCCGGCCGCAACGATACGAGGCTCAAGCCGGCCGCCGCTTGACATCACGATGGCGTGGTGACCGGCCGCAGTCAGGATGCGCACGACATCGACTGCGCCCATCTCGGCGGCGCCCGCCTGCAAGGTCGGCACCACGACAAGGACCGTCAGCGGGCGCGTCGGCGCCATCGCCTTACGATCCTGCTCGGGCTGCGCGATCTCACTTCCGGAAGGCTGCATCTTTCGTGCCGCGGAGCCGGAATTCACACGCACCTCTTCTTTTCATACTTCAACGCAGGTTGCGCACTGACGGGAAAGCCGAACTCACGAACGGAACATGGCCGGACAGGGCCAATCTGATAAGGCCTATCCGGTCGGGAGGCAAACGTGTTGCAGGATATCGTCGCCCAATGCGAGGTTGGGTTATCCTTTACGGCGAAAAGATGATCGGGAGTTCAGGCCTTGGCCATGAGTGACGTAGAATTGACCGCCATTGAAGTCGGGGATGGCCCCGCGCGGCGGACCATTGCGGTTCGACGCAGGACCGGACGTTCTCCGGCCCTGATCTGGCTTGGCGGCTTCAAGTCCGACATGAAGGGTACCAAGGCGGAGGCGCTTGATCGCTGGGCCGCAGAACAGGAGCGCGCCTGCATCCGATTCGACTATTCCGGTCATGGGGAATCCGGAGGTGCTTTCGCCGACGGGACGATCGGGCGCTGGCTGGAAGAAAGCCGGGCCGTGTTTTCGCAATTTTGCGACGGCCCGACGATTGCCGTCGGTTCGTCCATGGGCGGATGGATTTCGCTGCTGCTGGCGCGCGATATCCGCGAAGGCCGCGTACCGGGCGGTGGTTCTCTGGCCGGGCTTGTGTTGATCGCGCCCGCCGTGGATTTTACCGAGGTTTTGATGTGGCAGCGGTTCACGCCCGACATCAAGACGCAGATCGAGACCACGGGATCGTGGCAGCGCCCCTCCGAATATGCGGACGAGCCCTATCTCATCACCCGGCAACTGATTGAAGATGGCCGAAGCCACTTGTTGCTCGGCGGGTTGATCGAAACGGGCTGCCCGGTGCGCATCCTGCAGGGGGTTCAGGACGAAGACGTGCCGTGGGAGCACGCAGTCGCGCTGGTCTCGCGGATTGCACGCGACGATGTGGTCCTCACCTTGGTCAAGGATGGCGACCACAGGCTGTCGCGTCCGGACGATATCGAGCGCTTGCTGGCAGCCGTTGCGGAGTTCGGATAGAGGTTCAGAAATGACGCAGAAAGACCGGGCCGGTGCGATGACTTACAACACCATTCAGATCGAAACGCATGGACGAGTCGGATTGATCCGGCTGCATCGTCCGCAAGCGTTGAATGCCCTTAACTCGGAACTCGCGGGGGAGCTGAATACCGCGATCAACGCTTTCGAAGCCGATGCCGGGATCGGTTGCATCGTACTGACCGGATCGGACAAGGCTTTTGCCGCCGGCGCCGACATCAAGGAGATGGCCGGCCAGGATTACATGGATACGTTTATGGGCAATTTCGCCGCCGGCTGGGACGCGGCGGCGCGCGCCCGAAAGCCGGTGATCGCCGCAGTCGCGGGATTCGCGCTCGGTGGTGGCTGCGAACTCGCCATGCAATGCGACATGATCATCGCCGCCGATAATGCGAAATTCGGTCAGCCTGAAATCAAGCTCGGCGTCATTCCCGGCATTGGCGGCACGCAGCGCCTGACGCGCGCCATCGGCAAGGCCAAGGCAATGGAGATGACGCTGACCGGCCGCATGATGGACGCTGCCGAAGCCGAGCGCTCCGGGCTGGTCGCCCGTGTGGTACCGCTCGCTGCACTGATGGAGGAGACGATGAAGATCGCCACCACCATCGCCTCGATGTCGTTGCCGGCGGTGATGATGGCGAAGGAGGCGGTGAACCGATCGTTCGAAACCTCGCTCGCCGAGGGCGTGTTGTTCGAGCGCCGGGTGTTTCACTCCCTGTTCGCAACCGCCGACCAGAAGGAAGGTATGGCGGCTTTCGTGGAAAAGCGCGCGCCGAAGTTCGAGCACAAATAAGCGAGGCGCTATTTCCTCACGCAGATCACGCGGACCACGGCGTTCCTTGCGGCCTGGAAATCGCTCCTGCCTTCGAGCGGTTTGACGCCGGCATTGGCAAGGAATTTTCGGATGGTGGCGGTCGGCACGAAGGCCGATTGCGCCGGCGCGGCGGCCGGCGCCGTGTCGATCATGCCGGCGAGCTGGCCCTCGCCATCGATCGCGGCGCCGCCAACGAAGCCACGCGAAAGCTGCGCGTCGAGCAGCACGCGGGCGCCATCGATACCGCGCAGCCGCGCTGGTGTGGTTGTAACCTCGCGCGCGCCGGCCTGTGTCTGCGGTTCGGCTATGCCGACCAGCGTCAGCTCGACGCTTTTCGGAGGCTCGGAGGAAAACCGCAGCGGGCTGAGATTGCGCGCGCCATTGATGCGAATCAGGGCGAGATCCGATGCTGCGTCTTCAGCAAGCAGATCGGCGCGGCCGGCGCCTGCGACAATGATGCCATGGCACCTGTCGGTGAGCTGACGTTCGGTCACCACGTGACCGTCTCGGGTCACCACGATGCCCGAACCGTAGCTCACGCGGCGCGAGGTGGACGCGGTCATCGGATCGCCGAAGGGCAGGTAGGAGTTCACGATGATATCGACCAGCGGCAGCATGATGGTTTCCATCGCCTGATCGAACAGGATGCTGATGCCGCGCGCCTCGTTGTCCTTCAGATAGACCCGCACATGGAATTTCTTCAGGCCCTGCATACCTGAGAGTGCGAATGAGCTGGTGTTGATCGAATTTTGCTCGACACGCCGGTTCGACGGCCGTCGCTTCATTTCGTCGAACAGGTCCTGCAGCGTCGCGCCCGCCATCTTCTCGCGGAACGTCTCGATCTGAATCTCGCCACGGGTGGACGACCATCGGCTTCCGGCGGCGCCGACCTCGGTATTCGGAACGAGCCTGGAGGGGACGCCGAGCCGCACGCCCGGTGTCGCCTGGTCCTCGACCAGTCGCCAGCCGTTATATTCCTTCCGGCTGCTCATCGAGGCAGCGAGCATCTGGCGCTGCTCGGACGTCAGAATGCCGCTTTCCTCAAATTTATTTCGCTTCTGGAATGAACGGACGGCGGCGACAGCGCGGTCGCCAAACTCGGGGTCGATCGAGCCCGACAGGTCGCCGGTCCAGATCAGGTCGGACTGGATTGCGATACGCTCGGCGACCGGCAATGCTGCGTAGGCCTCGCGTTGCGCCGGGGTCGCCGGTGCGGCAGAGACAGCGACAGGTTTTTCGCTCTTGGCCGCCGCCTTCTTGGCCGGTTTGGCCTTCGTCTTGGCAGCAGGCTGGTTGGCAGCAGGCTGATTGCCGGAAGGCTTGCTGGCAGCAGGTTGGCTCGCGGCTGCCGGCTTTCTTTCAGCCTGCGCCAACGCCTGCGGGATCAGCGCAAATATGAATGCCAGGGACCATGCAATGAGACGCATGTTGCTTACGCTACCCTCAACCGCCTGCACCATGATGGCCGCGCAACATGGAGTTGCGCAAGGGGTTGACGGCTAGTGCCGCCGATTTGAACTTCTTAAACTGTCTGGAACGAAACTCGAAAAAGCCGCGCGTGTCGGACGATTGCGGCGCGTTTGTACTGGAGCAAGAACCGATGCTGAGCCGGGAAGAACTGGAACGTTATGCCCGTCACATCGTGCTGCGCGATGTCGGTGGTCCCGGGCAGGCCGCACTGAAGAAGGCGCGGGTGCTGATGATCGGAGCCGGCGGACTGGGCGCGCCGGTTCTGTTCTATCTGGCGGCTGCCGGCGTCGGCACGCTCGGCATCGTCGACGACGATTTGGTGTCGCTCTCGAATTTGCAGCGCCAGGTTCTGCACACCACAGGTGATATCGGCGATGCCAAGGTGGATTCGGCGGCTGCCGCCATCGCGCGCCTCAATCCCCATGTGTCGGTCGAGCGGCATCCGGTGCGCATTGCGGCTGACAACGCGCTCGAACTGATCTCGCAATACGATCTCGTCATTGATGGCTGCGACAATTTCGCGACCCGCTATCTGGTGTCCGATGCCTGCTATTTCGCCAAGAAGCCGCTGATCGCCGGAGCGCTCGGTACGTTCGATGCCGCCATCACCACGCTGCGCGCACATGAGCGAACGGCTGAAGGGGAGCCCAGGCCGACCTACCGCTGCCTGTTCCCGGAGCCGCCGCCGCCAGGCTCGATACCCGCCTGTTCGGAAGCCGGTGTGCTTGGCGCGTTGCCCGGCATCGCCGGATCGATGATGGCGCTGGAAGCGATTCGCGAAATCGTCGGTTTCGGCGAAGGGCTCGTTGGTCGGCTGCTGATGATCGATGCGCGCTCGATGCGGTTCGAGACGCTGAGTTATGGCTGGGACCCGCAGAACCCGCTGTCGGGTGAGAACCCGTCGATCACCGATCTGTCGATCCACGCGAAGCCGTAGTCGGCGTCGTCGCCGCCACATGGGCGACGGCGAGGCGCCGCGAATCAATCCGCCGGCTTGGTCCAGCTTGCGACCGTGACCGCGCCCTTCATCACCGACCATTTGGTGTCATCGCTGGTATTGGGCACCAGACGATAGCAGGTCGCGGGCGAGCCCTGCTTCCACGAGGTGCAGAAGCCTTCCTTCACGGTCTTCCACGTTCCCATAGTCTTTTCGCCGGCTTCGCCCGCCTTCTTGAGCGGCTCGCGGGTCGCCTTGCCATCCGGCGTGAACACCATGGTGAAGCGTTGCCGCGTCGTCGAGGTCGCGACGAAGGGTTTGCCGTTGAAGAACGCGGCCTTGATCTGGTCGCCGGTCAGCGCCTGCGACTGCGCCGGCGTATACAGGAACGGGATCAGGGCGAGAGACAAAAGGAGACGCATCGAAGCCCTCCGGGGCGCACGCCGATTTCGGGTATTCTAGGCCCGGATTGGATCGGGCAAAAGGGACCGGTCGTCACACCGGAACCGCTTTCGCCGCCGAGGTTAAAATGGACGCGGATCGATCGCCGGGCGTTCCCGCTTGCCCGCCGATTACAGCATGGACGGCAGCACGCGATCCGGCGGCTTGTGCCCGTCCATGAAGGTCTTGATGTTGATGATGACCTTCTCGCCCATGTCGATGCGGCCTTCGACGGTCGCCGAGCCCATATGCGGCAGCAGGACGACCTTGCCCTCGCGCGCCAGCTTGACGAGTTTCGGATTGGCGGCGGGCTCATGCTCGAACACGTCGAGGCCCGCGCCGGCGATTTCGCCCGCGGAAATCATGCGAATCAGCGCATTCTCGTCGATCACCTCGCCACGCGCCGTGTTGACCACATAGGCGTCCGGGCGCAGCAGCTTCAGCCGCCGCGCCGATAGAAGATGGTAGGTCGCGGGGGTGTGCGGGCAATTCACCGAGACGATGTCGACCCGCGCCAGCATCTGGTCGAGGCTGTCCCAATAGGTGGCGCCTAGCTGCTCCTCGATCTGGACCGGGACCCGGCGTCGGTTGTGGTAATGGATCTGCAAGCCGAAGGCGCGAGCCCGGCGGGCCACGGCCTGGCCGATGCGGCCCATCCCGATGATGCCGAGGCGCTTGCCCCAAATCCGGTGGCCGAGCATCCAGGTCGGCGACCAGCCGCCCCATTCCTTGTCTCCGGTCAGGATCTCGGAACCTTCGACCAGGCGCCGCGGAACCGCGAGAATCAGCGCCATGGTCATGTCGGCGGTATCCTCGGTGAGGACGCCGGGCGTGTTGGTAACGGTGACGCCGCGCGACAGAGCGGTCGAGACGTCGATATTGTCGACGCCGTTGCCGAAATTCGCGATCAGCTTGAGGTTCGGTCCGGCCTGGCTCAGCACAGCCGCATCGATGCGGTCGGTCACCGTTGGCACGAGCACGTCGGCGGTCCTGACAGCCTCGGCCAGTTCGGCCTGTGTCCTCGGACTGTCGTCAAGGTTCAGGCGGGTGTCGAACAATTCGCACATCCGCGTTTCGACGCGCTCGGGCAGCTTGCGCGTCACGATCACCAACGGCTTCTTGCGGTTCAGCATGTCTGGATATGAGCCTTCGGGATGCAATTCCCGCGCAACGCAGGCGCCGTTCAGCCGTCCTTAACCGGGCTCCCCGACACTGCGCCGTTCGGTACTGGCGTCTTCGTCCCATGTAGCAGATGACCGCAGCAAGACAAACCATCTGGCCTATCGCCCTCGCAGCCCTTTTCGTAAGTTTTGTCGTAAGTTCGCAGGCTTTCGCGGCTGGCGCCTCCGCGACCGGCAGCGCCAGCGGGCTGCCGGTGCCGCGCTACGTCAGTCTCAAGTCCGACCGCGTTAACGTCCGCTCGGGTCCAACCAAGGACCACGACGTCGCCTGGGTCTTCACCCGGTCTGGGTTGCCGGTCGAGATTACCGCCGAATTCGAGAACTGGCGCCGCATCCGCGATTCGGAGGGCGCGGAGGGGTGGGTGTATCACTCGCTTCTATCCGGGCGCCGGACCGCCGTTGTCACCGCGCGCGACAAGGACCAGTTGATCCCCGTGCTCGACAATCCGAAGGCCGCAAGCGAGGTCACGGCCAAGCTTGAGGCCGGCGTGGTTACTCAGGTCCGGCGCTGCGATGGTAAGTGGTGCCGGGTCAATGGCCGGAATTTCGAGGGCTGGGTGCCGCAGGAACGGCTCTGGGGCGTCTATCCGAACGAGAAGGTGGATTAGGCAGGGTGCTTTCCCTCTCCCCGCAAGCGGGGAGCAGTGAAGAGAACCTCACGGATCGAGCCGCATCGGCAGGCCCGCCTTGGCCATATGCTCCTTGGCCTGCCGGATCGTGAATTCGCCGAAGTGGAAGATCGACGCCGCGAGCACCGCGGTGGCGTGGCCGTCGCGAATGCCTTCGACCAGATGGTCGAGCGTGCCGGCGCCGCCAGATGCGATCACGGGGACGGGCACCGCATCGGCGACCGCGCGGGTCAGCGGAATGTTGAAGCCCGCCTTGGTGCCGTCGCGATCCATCGAAGTCAGCAGGATTTCGCCGGCGCCGAGGCTGACGACCTCCTGCGCATATTCGACCGCATCGATGCCGGTGGCTTTTCGGCCGCCATGGGTGAAGATCTCCCAGCGTGGCTGTTCGCCGGGCCCCGATACGGTTTTCGCGTCGATTGCGACGACGATGCATTGATCGCCGAATTTCTCGGCCGCTTCCTTCACGAACTCGCGCCGGTGCACGGCCGCGGTGTTGATCGAAACCTTGTCGGCGCCCGATTGCAGCAGCACGCGGATGTCGTCGACCGTGCGCACACCGCCGCCGACCGTCACCGGCATGAAGCAGGCTTCCGCGGTGCGCCGCACCACGTCCAGCATGGTGCCGCGATTCTCGTGGCTCGCGGTGATGTCGAGAAA
>JAEWHY010000304.1 GCA_023387555.1 Pseudomonadota bacterium | reverse complement strand
AAGTCGACCTTGTCGCGCGGATAAGGCGCGACGTCGCCGGCATGGCGGCAGACGATCATGTCTTCGGTGAAACGGCCCTTCGGGTCGATCGGCGCGTTGGCCTGCGCGACCGTGTAGCGGGCCTCTTCCATCGCCGACAGATAGATCACCTCGTCGGTGACGCGGCCGTCCTTCACCTTGCGATAAGGCGTCTCGACGAAGCCGTATTTGTTCACGCGCGCATAGGTCGCGAGCGAGTTGATCAGACCGATGTTCGGACCTTCCGGGGTCTCGATCGGGCAGATACGGCCATAGTGGGTCGGATGCACGTCGCGCACTTCGAAGCCGGCACGCTCGCGGGTCAGACCGCCTGGTCCAAGCGCCGAGAGACGACGCTTGTGCGTGATCTCGGACAGCGGGTTGGTCTGGTCCATGAACTGCGAGAGCTGCGAGGAACCGAAGAACTCGCGCACGGCGGCAGCCGCCGGCTTGGCGTTGATCAGGTCCTGCGGCATGACGGTGTCGATATCGACGCTCGACATGCGCTCCTTGATCGCGCGCTCCATGCGCAGGAGACCGACGCGATACTGGTTCTCCATGAGTTCGCCGACCGAACGCACCCGGCGGTTGCCGAGATTGTCGATGTCGTCGATCTCACCCTTGCCGTCGCGCAGGTCGACCAGCGTCTTGACGACCGCCAGGATGTCTTCCTTGCGCAGCACCCGGGTGGTGTCCGGCGCATCGAGGTCGAGGCGCATGTTCATCTTCACGCGACCGACCGCCGAAAGGTCGTAACGGTCGGCGTCGAAGAACAGCGACTGGAACATCGCCGAGGCGGTATCCACCGTCGGCGGCTCGCCAGGACGCATCACGCGATAGATGTCGAACAGCGCATCCTCGCGGGTCATGTTCTTGTCGACCGCGAGCGTGTTGCGGATGTAGGCGCCGATATTGATGTGGTCGATGTCGAGGACCGGCAGTTCCTTGATGCCGAGATCGTTGATCAGCTCGAGCAGCTTCTCGGTGATCTCGTCGCCGGCCTCGGCGTAGATTTCGCCGGTCTTCATGTTGACGAGGTCCTCGGCAATATAATTGCCGAGCAATTCCTCGTCGGTCATCCGGAGTGCCTTGAGGCCCTTCTCCGCGAGCTGACGCGCCTGCCGCACGGTGATCTTGCGGCCGGCCTCGACCACAACCTTGCCGCTGTCGGCGTCCACGAGGTCATTGATCGCCTTGTAGCCCTTCATGCGATCGGAATCGAACGGCACGCGCCAGCCGTCCTTCGCGCGCTTGTAGGGAACGATCTTGTAGAAGGTCTTGAGGATCTCCTCGCCGTCCATGCCGAGCGCATACAGGAGCGACGTCACCGGGATCTTGCGGCGACGGTCGATGCGGGCATGCACGATGTCCTTGGCGTCGAACTCGATGTCGAGCCAGGAACCGCGGTACGGGATGATGCGGGCGGCGAACAGCAGCTTGCCCGAGGAATGCGTCTTGCCCTTGTCGTGATCGAAGAACACGCCGGGCGAACGGTGCATCTGGGAGACGATGACCCGCTCGGTGCCGTTCACGATGAACGTACCGTTGTTGGTCATCAGCGGGATGTCGCCCATGTAGACATCCTGCTCCTTGATGTCCTTCACGGAGCGCGCGCCGGTCTCCTCGTCGACATCGAACACGATCAGCCGCAGCGTCACCTTGAGCGGCGCAGCGAAGGTCATGCCGCGCTGGCGGCACTCGTCGACGTCGTATTTGGGAGGATCAAACTCGTAGCTCACGAAATCGAGCTGCGAGGTGTTGGAAAAATCCTTGATCGGGAAGACGGACTTGAATACCGCCTGCAGCCCCTCATCGGGCCGCCCGCCTTCCGGCGGCGTGACCAGCAGGAATTGGTCGTAGGATGCCTTCTGAACCTCGATGAGGTTCGGCATCTCTGCGACTTCCTGAATTTTTCCGAAAAACTTTCTAACGCGCTTCCGACCGATAAACGTCTGCGCTTGCGCCATCTGCTCTTTCTCTCGTCTGTCGCTATGGAGACAGCCGGGACGACTCTCCGAACAGCCGCCATCAATCGCGGCCATCAGGACAGGCGTCGGGGTGCCTGCGTTCTAAATGATTCGAGCCGGGCTCAAATCAAGCACACATCGCCGCATAAAGCGGCGCTATAAGGGGATGCGGAACCCTATATGGGTCCTCCCCCCTCTATGTCTAGGGCTAATCGCAGGAATTCGGCCGGTTACGTGAAAATTTTCACGCCGGCGTCCGGACCATTGTCCTCAAGTTTCCCGTTAAACCGAAAGCTGAACAAAAACAGCAATATGTTACCGACAGTCGGTCCGAGGGATGAAGAGGGCTTCGGTTCCTTCCCGGCTGCCCAAAAAAAAATCCGGGCCCGCTGGGGGCCCGGATCAGAAGTCGCGCGCAGGGCGCTTACTTCAGTTCGACCTTGGCGCCGGCCTTCTCGAGGGTCGCCTTGATCTTTTCGGCTTCTTCCTTGTTGACGCCTTCCTTCACGGTCTTGGGGGCGCCTTCGACCAGGTCCTTGGCTTCCTTCAGGCCGAGACCGGTCAGGGTGCGCACTTCCTTGATGACCTCGATCTTCTTGTCGCCGGCGGAGGCCAGCACAACAGTGAACTCGGTCTTCTCTTCAGCCGGAGCGGCGGCAGCGCCGGCCGGGCCGGCGGCGACAGCAACAGCAGAGGCGGCGGAGACGCCCCACTTCTCTTCCAGCATCTTGGCGAGGTCAGCCGCCTCGAGGACGGTGAGCGACGAGAGTTCGTCGACGATTTTCTGCAAGTCAGCCATGGTTTAGTATCCTGTTCGAACCTGATTGTTGAAGATTTCTGTCACGCCGCGTCTTTGCTGGCATAGGCCTGGACCACACGGGCGACCTTGGAGGCCGGTCCGGTGACAACCTGCGCGATCTTGGTCGCCGGGGCCTGGACAAGGCCAACCAGCTTCGCACGCAGTTCGTCGAGCGAGGGCAGCGAAGCGAGCTGCTTCACGCCGTTCACGTCCAGGGCGGTCTTGCCCATCGCTCCGCCGAGGATCACGAATTGCTCGTTGGCCTTGGCGAAATCGGTGGCGACCTTCGGTGCGGCCACCGGATCGCTTGACGAGTAAGCGATCAGGGTCGGCCCCTTCAGAAGGGGCACGATCGAGGCAGCATCGGAGCCATCAAGAGCGATTTTGGCGAGACGGTTTTTCGCGACCTTCACCTCGGCGCCCACCTGCTTCATCTGCTTGCGCAGGTTCTGCATCTGGGCGACGGTGAGGCCGGAATAGTGAGCCACCACGACCACCTTGGAGGACTGGAAGACCTCCTTCAGTGACGCGACCGACTCGGCTTTCTCCGCTCGATTCACAAGCTCTCTCCGGTAGGCGGAACCGTAAGCTCCGCCGGTTTGCGACAACCATCTGCCCGGGAAAAGAATTTCGAGGGCAGAATGGCGCGTTCAGTGCCCTGCCCTCCGCGCCAGCCAAAGCGGCGAGGAAATCGAAAGGTTCGAACCGGATCAAGAGCTTGGATGCAGTTCCCGAACCGGGATCTGAACCACCTGATCTCGTCTCTCACCCGTCTATGCTGGCAGCCGACAGTCTTGCGATTGCGGCGATTAAGCGGGGTGACCCGCACCGGCAGTCTTGGACAGGAACGCCCCGGCCCGCTGGACCGAGACGCGCAAAGGCACGCCGGTCACGGCGTCCTTCGACGCGCTCTAGTAACGGGCCGGACGGGAATTGCAAGTCCGAAGTCCGGCCCCGCTCGGCCGTGGGTTGCGATCCCGCGTCGTTGCATGGTTACGGGCACTGCGACAATCTACATGCCGACGGCGCGATTCCGCCTCGTCCCAACCGGAACATTTCCCATGAAAACCCTTCTCGCGGGCGCGATAGCAGTCTTGCTGCTGTCGGCGCCTCTCCCTGCACAGGCGCAGCGGCTCGATGTGGGCACCGTCAAGTGCAAGGAGTTTCTGTCCAGCAGCACCGAAAACATCGCCTTCATCATGATGTGGCTGCAGGGCTTCTACAGCGCTGAGGACGCATCGCCGGTGATCGACTTCGACAAAATGAAACAGGACGGGATCAAGATCGCCCAGTATTGCTCCAAGCATCCCGACGACAGCCTGATTACCGCAGCGGACGAGAGCCTCGACGAATGATGGTTTGCGGCCGCACCGTGCGCCATAGTCGACGCCACGAGCCAGAATCAAAAGTGCTTGTGGAGGAACAATGTCTGCAAACCCCGGCCGCATTCTCGTCACCCATGTCGGCAGCCTGATCCGGCCGCCGGAACTCGTCGCCTTCCTGCGGCGGATCGAGGCCGGCGAGCCCTACGACGCGGCCGACTACGAGGCCTGCCTGAAAAGCGCCATCGACGACGTCGCCCGCCAGCAGGTCGAGGCCGGTGTCGATATCGTCAGCGACGGCGAATTCTCCAAAGGCCGGAACTGGGCATTTTACATTCACGACCGGCTGAGCGGGCTCGCAACGCGCCCGCTGACGCCGGAAGAGGCCCGGGATCCGTTGACCCAGGCCGGCGGCGGCAGCGATCGCAAGGCCTTCCCGGAATTCTACGCCGAATACGATGCGGCGACCGGCCTCGGCAAACGGCTCGGCAACCGCTTCGTCTGCAACGGTACGATCGATTACGTCGGCCACGCCCAAGTCGCGCGCGACATCGAAAACCTGAAAAGCGCTGCAGCAAAGGCTCGAGCGGTCGGCGCCTTTCTGCCGGTCGTGGCGCCGGCAAGCGCCCTGCCCGGCGGCAAGAACGAATTCTACAAGGACGAGGAAACCTACCTGTTCGCGCTCGCCGATGCGCTGAACAAGGAATACCGCGCGATCGTCGATGCGGGGCTGATCGTGCAGATCGACGATGCCTTCCTGCCGTATTGGTACGAGAAGATGGTGCCGCCGATGTCGCTTGCCGAATACCGCAAATGGGCGGAGCTTCGCATCGACGCGTTGAACCACGCGCTGCGCGGCATCCCCGAAGAGAAGTCGCGCTATCACCTGTGCTGGGGCAGTTGGAACGGCCCGCATGCATTCGACGTGCCGATGAAGGACATCGTCGACCTCATGCTCAAGGTGAAGACCGGCGGCTATCAGTACGAGGCCGCCAACCCGCGCCACGAGCACGAATGGACGGTCTGGGAGCATGTGAAACTGCCGGAGGGCAAGACCCTGATCCCCGGCTGCATCAGTCACGCAACCAACATCGTGGAACATCCCGAACTGGTGGCGCAGCGGCTGACGCGGCTGGCGAGGCTGGTCGGCCGGGACAACGTCATGGCCGGCACCGATTGCGGTTTCGCGCAGAGCCCGTTCGCCAAGCGCGTGCACGAGAGCATCATGTGGGCGAAGCTGCGCTCGCTCGCCGAGGGCGCCGCGATCGCCAGCCGTGAGTTATGGGGCCAGCGCAGCGCCGCATAGGTCGGTGCGCCACCGGGATTCGCGGGGCGCCGGCTGGCGCCTTGCCAACCGCCTGCCGCGCCGTGCGGCCCCTTATCGCACCGGCAATTCCGCCGGCACGCCCAGGCGCTCGCTCACGGCCCGCAACCGCTCGATGACGTCCGGAGCAACCGGGACGCCGCGCTCGCGCGCCTCGCGCTCAAGCCCGGCCGCCCTCAGCCCCGGTAGCCGGGCCGCGGTGCCAGCGTTGGCGGTAAATTGCCGGACCCAGTCGCCCGCGAGGGCGGCATAGGTCGCGGCGTCGGTGGCAAGCGACGGGTTGATCACCAGGAAGAACGCGGTTTGCCCGCCCAGCGCTCCGGCCCCGAAGCTGCTGCCGGCATCGACCTTCATGCGCTCGCGGTCTTCGATGTCGGCCGAAAGACTGCCGGCCAGAAGTTCACCGAGCATCGCGATGCCGAGTCCCTTGTATCCGCCGAATGGCATCAACATGCCGTCCCGGGCGACCTTCGCATCGGTCGTCGGCTCACCGGACGAATCGACCGCCCAGCCTTCCGGAATGTCTTCGCCACGCTCGGCCGCAAGCAGGATATGGCCGCGCGCCGCCACGCTGCAGGCCATGTCGAAGACGACCGGAACGCTGTTTGGAACCGGAGCCGCGAAGGCCATCGGATTGTGCCCGATCAACGGACCGCTCGAACCGGGCATGGCCAGGAGCGGCGGCGTCCGTTGAATCGCAATCGAGACGAAGCCGCGTTCTGCCGCGATCAGCGGGTAAATGCCGACAGCGCCCAGATGCCCGAGATTGCGCGCGAAGCACATGACGACGGCCTGCTCGCGCGCCAGCTCGCAACAGGCATCGATGGCCCGCAGACCTGCGAGCTGTCCCATCGCCCCGTCGCCGTCCAGCCGCAAGGCGCCGGCCTTGACCGTCTCGGAGATCTGCGCCCGCGGATTATATTCGCCCGACTGAAGCTTATCGACGTAGCTCGGAAGCCGCGACACACCGTGCGTGACGACGCCGCGCGCTTCGGTACGGACGACGACGCCGGCAACCGCGGCGGCGTCCTGCGCGGAGAGCCCCGCTCGTTCGAGGAGCTGCGCCGCCCAGTTCTCAAGACCGTCGAATGGCCAGCGGGCGTCGGATGTCACGACGCCTGCCCCCGCCGACGGGCCTTCAGGAATGCGACATCGACGCGCGAGATCGAGATCTCCATGTCGCCGAGGACTTCGGCGCGGACCTCTGCGCCGCTTGCGACTGAAAGAAGCGTGTCCTTCAGCAGTTCTGTCGCGTCATCCAGGTTGGAACGGCCGGTAATGATCCCGCCGAGGTCCACATCGATATTGTCGGCAAATGTCTCCGCGGTGTGCGGGTTGCCGGTGACCTTGATCGTCGGCACCAGCGGATGGCCGATCGGATTTCCGACACCGGTGGCAAACAGAATAACCTGCGCGCCGCCGGCGGCGATGGCCGCGATATTCTCCACGCCCGGCGCCGGGGCATCCATGAAGATCAGGCCGCGCTTGGTCGGCCGCTCGCCATAACCGACGACTTCCATGAGCGGCGACGTGCCGCCCTTGCGCACGGCCCCCATCGACTTCTCTTCCATCGTCGAGAGGCCGCCGAGGATATTGTCCTCGCCGAGCGGCAACAACTGAATGCCCTGGAAGCGGGCCAGCGCCTCGGCGTCGGCAACGGCGGCCAGCAGCTTCGCCGCGACTTCCGGTGTCGCCGCACGCTCGGCCAGCAGATGCTCCGCGCCGATGATCTCATCAGTCTCCGAAAGGATCGCGGTCCCGCCCGCCTCAACCACGAGATCGGCGACCCGGCCGAGCGCCGAATTGGCTGTGAGGCCCGAGGTGGCGTCCGACGCGCCGCATTCGAGACCGACCGTCAGCGCCGACAGCGGCGCCGGCACGCGCTCGATCCGCGCAGCCTCCGCGACCATGCGCGCTGCAATCTCGGCACCGCGCGAGACCGTCTTCGCCGTGCCGCCGAGCGGCTGCACCGCGATCCATTCCACCGGCTTGCCGGCACTCGCGATGGCGCGTGCGAAGCGCTCCGCGGTGACAGGTTCGAGACCGACGACGAGGGTCGCGGCCACATTCGGATGCGTCCCGTAATGAATCAGGGTGCGGTCATGCTGATCGCGATCCTCTGCGATCATGCCACGGCCGTAGGCGACGCAAATCGGCACGGTTCCCGGAACCTGCGCGCAAATCCGGCGCGCGACCGGATTGACGTTGTCCATCACCGCGATCACCGCAACATGGTTGCGCGTGCCGAAACGGCCATCCGGCCGCGGATATCCGAGAAAGGTCTTGCCGGCAGAAGATTGCGCCATGGTCAGTCCCGATCTCCCCGGCCGCGATTGCTTTCGACATTGTGCAGATGCACGTGTTCGCCGGCCGCAATCGCCCGGGTCGCGCGCGCGACCACGACGCCGTATTTCAGCACGGCCTCGCCGGCGGCGATGTCCGTCAGCGCGAACTTGTGACCGAACGGGATCGGCGAGCGCAGTTTCACGCTCAATCGCGCCGCCCCGTCCGGGACCTCGACCACCGCGCCTTCCGCAAGGTCGGCAAGGCTGGTCGCGACATTGTCCTTCGGATCGATCTTGAGCAGCCGATCCATCACTTCTGGTCCTTGCCGCCCTTGTCGCTTCCGCCCATCGTCTTCATGACGTCGAGCGACAGCCGGATCTGGGACGCCATCAGATCGCCAAGCGCGGCGCCCTTTTCGAAGCGCACATCGATCGCGGCCTCGGCCAGCTTGGCCTGCAATGTCTTGTCCGCGAGCGCCTTTTCGGTTTCTGCTTCAAGGCGATTGACGATATCGGCCGGCGTCTTCGGCGGCGCGAACAGCGCGATCCACACCAGGAAGTCGAT
>JAEWHY010000287.1 GCA_023387555.1 Pseudomonadota bacterium | reverse complement strand
CCCCTCACCCGGCTCGCATCATACGATGCTCGCCACCCTCTCCCCGCTAAAGCGGGGAGAGGGAAAGAGTCGTCTTCCCCGGCCAGCGGCACAGATCCGCGATGATGCACTTTTCACACAATGGCTTGCGCGCGAGGCAGACATAGCGCCCGTGCAGGATCAGCCAGTGATGCGCGTGCATCATGAATTCGGCGGGGATCACCTCGAGCAGCTTCAATTCGACATCGAGCACGGTTTTGCCCGGCGCGAGCCCGGTGCGGTTCGAGACCCGGAACACATGGGTGTCCACCGCCATGGTCGGCTGCCCGAAGGCCATGTTGAGCACGACATTCGCGGTCTTGCGGCCGACACCCGGCAAGGTCTCCAGCACCGCACGATCCCCCGGCACCACGCCGCCATGTTCGGCGATGAGCTTTTCCGAGAGCGCGATCACGTTCTTGGCCTTGTTGCGATAGAGCCCGATGGTCTTGATGAAGTCGCGCACCTGGGCCTCGCCGAGCGCCAGCATCTTCTCCGGCGTATCGGCCGCCGCGAACAGCGCCCGCGTCGCCTTGTTGACGCCGGCATCGGTGGCCTGCGCCGACAGCACCACGGCGACCAGCAGCGTGAACGGATTGACGTGCTCCAGTTCGCCCTTGGGCGCCGGCTCGACCGACTGGAACCGCCGGAAGGCCTCGGTCACCTCGGCCCGCGTCCACGGCCGGATCTCGCCGTGCGCCGCCTCGAGATCGGCCTCGACCTGCGCCTTGGCGGACCTGGGCTTTGCCGCCTTGCCGGCCTTCGCCGCTTTCAGCGCGGTCTTTGAGCCGACCTTGGATGCAACCTTGCGTTTTTTCGTTTTGGCGGCGGGGCGGGTCGTCTTTTTTGCCATTTCATCCGTATATTGTCGGGAATGGACCCGAACAACGATCCGAAACCGGATACCCCCCTGTTTTCCGCACGGATGACGCCGAACAGGTCGCTGGGACGGCGCGGCTTCGGCATTCTGATGCTGGTGGTCGCCGGCATCAGTTTCGTGGGCGGTCTGGTCTTCGCCCTGGCCGGCGCCTGGCCGATCACCGGGTTTTTCGGTCTCGACGTGCTGCTGATCTATTGGGCCTTCAAGGTCAATTACCGCGACGGCCGGGCCTACGAGGAGATCGTGGTGACGCCGACGGAACTGATGTTCCGCAAGGTCAGCGCGCGTGGCGCGGTGACCGAGTGGCGCTGCAATCCGCTGTGGGTCCGCCTCGATTTCGACGTCCACGAGGAATTCGGCGTCCAGCGGCTGGACCTCGTCTCGCGCGGCGATCGTCAGCCGATTGCGAGCTTCCTCTCGCCCGACGAGAAGGAAAGCTTCGGCAAGGCCTTGCAGGCGGCCATCGCCGCGGCGAAGCGCGGTCCGGACCGCACCGTGTTCGCGTGATCCCGAGCAGAAATCGGGTGGGCCGGCCGCTGCACGGGGCCTAGATCGGAGGGGACCATCCATGCCGAGGACCGCCATGCTGTCCCCCGACCGTCTGCCCGACCTGAAGACGCTGACCGCCGCCGCCGACGATTACGACGTGGTGCGGCGCGCCATCGCCCATATCCGCGGCCATTGGCGCGAGCAGCCCGACATCGACACCATCGCCGAGGCGGCAAAGGTCACGCCGACCGAACTGCATCACCTGTTCCGGCGCTGGGCCGGCCTGACGCCGAAGGCCTTCCTGCAGGCGCTGACGCTCGACCATGCGCGCAACCTGCTGCGCGATTCCGCGAGCGTGCTGGACGCGACCTACGAAGTCGGATTGTCGGGGCCGGGGCGGCTGCATGACCTGTTCGTGACCCACGAAGCGATGTCGCCCGGCGAATGGAAGGCGGGCGGCGAAGGCCTGACGCTGCGCTACGGCTTTCACCCCTCGCCGTTCGGCACCGCGCTGATCATCGTCGCACCGCGCGGCCTCGCCGGACTTGCCCTCGCCGATGCTGGACAGGAACGCGCAGCGCTCGCCGACATGAAGCGCCGCTGGCCGAAGGCGAGTTATGTCGAGGACGCCGAAGCCACCGCGCCGGTCGCGGCGCGCATCTTCGATCCGAAACTATGGCGTCCCGATCAGCCGCTGCGCGTCGTGCTGATCGGCACCGACTTCGAAGTGCGGGTCTGGGACACGCTGCTGAAAATCCCGATGGGCCGCTTCACCACCTATTCGGACATCGCAAAGTCGATCGACAAGCCGAAGGCGGCGCGCGCGGTCGGCGCCGCCGTCGGGAAAAATCCGGTGTGCTTCGTGGTGCCGTGCCATCGCGTGATCGGCAAGAGCGGCGAACTCACCGGCTATCACTGGGGACTGACCCGCAAACGCGCCATGCTCGGCTGGGAAGCGGGACAGGTGGCGCCGTGATTCTTTACCTCCCCCTGAAAGGGGGAGGTCGCCCGCCGAAGTGAAACGCAGGCGGGCAGGTGGGGGTCATTTAAGCCGCACGCACAGCCCCCTCCCCCCCCTTTCAGGGGGAGGGAGCAACGCCCGAAGTCTCCGCACCCGCAAACACCGGCGCGCTCGCACGCGCGAATTCGCCCTTGCGATAGGCCGCGAGCATCTCGGGCCTCAGCGAATCCATGTAATCCGCCAGCGCCTTGTAGGTCACGCAGCGCACCTCCGGCAGGCCGCAGACGCTGCGCGCGAATTGCTTCAGCGCCTCGCGATAGGCGCCGTTCTGGTAATCGCTGAAATGGTGCCCGATATGGATCGGCGCGCGGTTGCCGGTGTAGTTCGCGCGGAAATAATTCAGATAGCTGTCCAGCATCTGCTGGCGGAATTGCTCGCGCCGGCTGGCGATCGGTGCCGCGCCGGATTGCGCCACCAGGAAGTTGTAGTCCATCGACAACGTCGCGCGGCGCGACCCGGCCATCCGGATCTCCGCGAGATTGAAGCGCCAGATGCCGTCGCGCTTCTCCGGCCACGCGCTGGCCGGCATCGTGCCGCTGGTGTCATAGCGGTAGCCGCGCTGGTTGAGCGTCGCATAAAGACCGGGGCTGTGCGCGAGATAGGGCGCGCGGAAGCCGACCACATCCTTCGCGCCGAACGCCAAACCGTCGCCCGGCGAAAGCTCGTTGTTGCGCGCGACCTCGTCCAGCAATCCATCGAAGCTCTTGAACTCGGAGGTCCAGGCCGCTTCGCTCCAGCCGCGTCCGTCGAAATGGCCGACCGCATGCGAGGCGATCTCATGCCCGTCGCGATGCAGCGCATTCATGAAGCCGACGCGCTTTCGCACGTCGTCGGCGCTGCCGCCGAAGTTGATGCGCGAGGCGCCGCGGGACTGTTTCGGCCCCTGATAAAGATGCTTCTTCGCATTGCTGAGAAAATTGATGCCGCTCACAAAAAACGTGAAGCGGACGCGCTCACCGGAGCGATTGAGCTCGGCGGCAAAATCGGTCCATTCCTGCCAGCGTTCCAGTTCGGTGCAATTGTCGAATGCGATCGCGACGAATTGCGGCGGCCGCTCGACCGCCGGGGCGGCCTGCGCACTCCCAACTCCCAAGGCAAACGCGAACGCAACGCTTACAAACGCCAGCAACACACGCATGTACTCCGGCGGACAGCAACAGCATGACCGGAGCCGCGATCAACACGAATCGGGGAACGTGGTTAGCGCTGGGCGAATGCTTTGCGCTCCGGCATCCGACACTCCGTCATGCGAGGCGAAAGCCGGGCACCCGCGTCCTTGCCCTGAAGACGCGAATGGCCGGGACGAGCCCGGCCATGACGAACTTAAATAATCACGCCGCCGCAGTCAGGCGGCCAGATCGAGCTTCGAGGCGACCGTGGCGTCGGCGTTGAGGTGATAGATGATCGGCACGCCGGTCGCGATCTCGCGCTTGAGGATGCCTTCTGGCGACAGCTTCTCCAGCACCATCACCAGCGCGCGCAACGAATTGCCGTGCGCCGCGATCACCGTCCGCTTGCCCTGCAGCACCGACGGCAGGATCTCCTGCACATAATAGGGCAGCGTGCGGGCCAGCGTGTCGCGCAGCGATTCACCGCCCGGAGGCGCAATGTCGAAGGAGCGGCGCCAGATATGCACCTGCTCCTCGCCCCATTTCTTGCGGGCGTCGTCCTTGTTGAGGCCCGAGAGATCGCCGTAGTCGCGCTCGTTCAGCGCCACATCCCGCACGATCGGAATGCCGCTCTGGCCCATCTCGGCCAGCAGGAGATCGAGCGTGCGCTGCGCGCGCTTCAGCGCCGAGGTGTAGGCGATGTCGAACTCGATGCCCTTGGCCTTCAGCTTGCGGCCGGCCTCTTTGGCTTCGGCCACGCCCTGCTCGGTCAGGTCGACGTCGCGCCAGCCGGTGAACAGGTTCTTCAGGTTCCATTCGCTCTGGCCGTGACGCACCAGCACAAGAAGACGGTCCATCCCACAATCCTTGTCAGTCGACGATTTCGGCCGAGATCCACCCGACCGTGCGCGCCACGAGATACACCAGCGGCGCGACAATTGAAAAGAACAGCGCCGCGCCGATCATCTCGGCGCGGTCGTCCGGGTCGGTGAGAGCCTGGCCGCTGATCGCGACAAAGACGGCGAAAGCCACGAGCGGCAGGCCGAGCAGCAGACCGGTCCAGTGCGACACCCGGTTGATCCGCCGCCTGAGCGCGCCCATCGCAATGACCGGTCAGAAATCGTTCAGACCCAGCACGTCCGTCATCGAATAGAGGCCGGGCCTCTGGTCGCGCGCCCAGAGCGCGGCTTTCACCGCTCCGCGGGCGAAGATCATGCGATCCTCGGCCCGGTGGCCAAGTTCGATCCGCTCGGCAGGGCCTGCGAAGATCACGTTGTGCTCGCCGACCACCGTACCGCCACGCAGCGTGGCGAAGCCGATGTCGCCGGCATGGCGTGCACCGGTCTGGCCGTCGCGCGAGCGCACCGCGCGCTGGTCGAGATCGATATTGCGGCCTTCCGCGGCGGCACGGCCGAGCAGCAGCGCGGTGCCGGACGGCGCATCGATCTTCTTGTTGTGATGCATCTCGAGGATCTCGATATCGAATTCCTCGTCGAGCGTCTTCGCCACCCGCTTCACCAGAGCGGCGAGCAGGTTGACGCCGAGGCTCATGTTGCCGGACTTGACGATCACGGCCTTTTTCGCAGCGTCGGCGATTGCGGCGTCTTCGGCTGCGGAAAAGCCGGTGGTGCCGATCACATGCGCGACCCCTGCCTTGGCGGCGAGCTTCGCCAGCGTAACCGTGGCTTTCGGAATGGTGAAGTCGATGATGCCGTCAGCATCCGCCATCAGCGTCTCGGCATCATCGGTGATGAGGATGTCCTGACCGCCGACGCCTGCCAGATCGGACGCATTGCGCCCGATCAGCGGCGAGCCGGCCTCTTCAAGCGCACCGGAGAGGGTGACGCCCCTGGCGTCGGCGATGGCGCGAATGAGCGTCCGCCCCATGCGGCCGCCCGCTCCCGCCACGATCAGCCGCATGTCCGACATGTCTGTGCTCCAGGCCTTTCGGCTGTCAGGCCGCGCCGCTGCGTATTAGCGTGACGCGGCCATCCCGCTTTTCAAGGAAGATCGGTGCGCGGGTCAAGCCCGGCGATGACACCGTAACGGATTACGGCTGCGGGCCGTCAAACCCTTCGATGACCAGGATATTCGCATCGGCATGCGGCTGCCGTACCTTGATGTTCGCTTGGTATTCCGGCGAATTGTAGCAGGCGAGTGCCGACTCATAGTCCGGAAACTCGATCACCACATTGCGGCTGCGGGCCTTGCCCTCGACGCATTGCGACCGGCCGCCGCGGATGACGAACCGGCCGCCGTATTTCTTGAAGATCTCCGGATTGGCCGCAGCATAGGGCTTGTAGCCCTCTTCGCTCTGCACATCGACAC
Source organism: Pseudomonadota bacterium (assembly GCA_023387555.1). Lineage (GTDB taxonomy): Bacteria > Pseudomonadota > Alphaproteobacteria > Rhizobiales > Xanthobacteraceae > Pseudorhodoplanes. The sequence continues at coordinate 4,948 of JAEWHY010000287.1, read as the reverse complement.
TCGCGATCCAGTAGCCCTTCGCCATTGCCGCCTCCCTTACGATTGTGTGGCCTCTGCCACTTCCTGCACGATCGCATCCGCCGAAGCCTTCGGGTCGGCGACACCGGTGATCGGCCGCCCGACCACGAGATAATCCGAGCCCGCGCGGATCGCGGCGGCCGGCGTCATGATCCGCTTCTGGTCGCCGGTGTCGGCGCCCGCTGGCCGGATCCCCGGCGTCACCAGAAGGCGCGTCGGGCCGACGATCGGCCGCAGCATGGCGGATTCCTCCGCCGAGCAAACGATGCCGTCGATGCCGAGCGCGCATGCCTGTTCACTCTTCCGCTTCACCTGGTCGCGCGCCGAGCCGGCATAGCCCGCCTCGGTCACGTCGGTGTCGTTGTAAGAGGTCAGGATCGTCACCGCGAGGATCTTCAACGGCGAGCCGCGCGCCGCATCGAGCGCGGCCTTCATGGTCTGCGGATAGGCGTGCACGGTGAGGAAGGTGGCGCCGGAATTGACGATGCTCTCGACGCCCTTGTTCACGGTGTTGCCGATGTCGTGCAGCTTCAGATCGAAGAACACCTTCTTGCCGGACTTGATCAGGTCCTGAGCGAACGAAAGTCCGCCGGCATAACCGAGCTGATAGCCGATCTTGTAGAAGCCGATGCTGTCGCCGAGCTGGCCGACCAGCTTCTCGGCGACCGCCACCGATGGCAGATCGAGCGCAACGATCACGCGCTCGCGTGGCAGAAGATTCGGGCTTGCAGCAGTCATGCGTAGTGTCTCGCGAATTCGATCAGGCTCCGGACCACGGCCTTGAGCCGCTTGTCGTTCGCCTCGTCCTTGAAATTATCCATCTCGTCGAAGGCATCGCCAGCGCGCGCCACTGCGATCTGTTCGGGGATCACCAGCGCGCCGCAGCCCTGCTCCAGGACCTGCCGCAGCGCCATCAGCGAGCGCATGGCGCCATAGCCGCCATTCGAGGCGCCGCCAAGCGCGAAGGCGCGATCCTTGTAGGCCGCGAGCGGCGCTTCCCTGCCGTCCCGCACGCGCGACACCCAGTCGAGCGTGTTCTTGAGGAGCGGCGTGACCGACGCATTGTATTCGGGGCTGGCGATGAAGATGCCGTGGTGCTGCTGCATCATCCGTTTCAGGGAGAGCGCGGCCTCCGGCGGCCCCGACCGGTTCTCCAGATCGCCGTCATAGAGCGGCATGGCGAAATCGAGCAGCGAGATCCGGGTGGTGTCGGCGCCCGCCAGCGCGAATTCCTTCGCCGCCAGCGCCGCGAGCCGGGCATTCATCGAACCGGTGCGGATCGAGCCGGCAAAGACCAGGATTTTCGGAGCGGCCATGGGGCGGGAGCGGTTGCGGACGGGATCGCCCCCTTAAACCATTGCGTAGGGCGCGGTGAAAGGGCGGAATTCCATGGCGCCGAAGTCCGCGCTTTCGCAGGCAGTTCAGAGCGGCAGAAGCTTGGTCAGGACACCAAAGCGCGGCGATAGCACCACACGCGTGCGGGCGGCAGGTTCATCCAAATCCGCTCCGAAGCCTCGGCGGCAACCCGCGACAGGCCCTTGGGGATCGGCGGCGCCGCCATCGAATAGGTGAACTGCACGAAGGGTGCATTCTCCTGCATCAGGCCGAAGGCCTCGTTGATCAGGCGAATGCGGGTGCGCATCGGCTTGTTCAGCAGCGGCAGGCCGGAGACCACGGCCGCAGCCGGCTCCTCGAGAATTTCGCCAAGCGTACGCCGCAGGCTGTAGGCATCGCCCTGCACCACGGTCGCCTCGGGGAAACGCTGACGCAGGATACGGCAGAAGCCGTGATTGAACTCGACCAGCACCAGCCGCTTCTGCGGGACGCCGCGCGCCACAAGCGCCTCGGTCACAGGGCCGGTGCCCGGCCCGAGCTCGATGACCGGCCCTGGAATTTCGGTGTTGACGTAGCGGGCCATAGTGCGCGCCAGCATCCGTCCCGACGGCGTGACCGCGCCGATCGCAAGCGGCTTTTCCAGCCAAGAACGGATGAAGCGTACCTCGTCATCAAGACGGAGGCCCTTCTTCCCGGCTACGGAGGGTTGGGGACGCATTGCCGCTGTGTTTATGTAACTATTGTGACCCACCCATGGCATAGCCGTTTTGCACGGATACGCCAAGAGCGCCGGCCGCAATCTTAACCATGGCGGTCATTGCGGGCGGGACCCGATGTCGAACAGTTCCTTGACCCGGGCAAAGAAGCCGGTGGATTCCGGCTGGGTTTCGGTCGAAGACAACTTCTGGAATTCGGTCAGCAATTCCCGCTGGCGCTTGGTCAGGTTTTGCGGGGTCTCGACCACCACCTGGACGTACATGTCGCCGAGCTGCTTGGACCGCAGAATCGGCATGCCCTTGCCCTGCAGCCGGAACCGCCGCCCGGACTGGGTGCCGGCCGGGACTTTCACCTTGCTGCGCGCGCCCTCGATCGAGGGCACTTCGAACTCGCCGCCGAGCGCGGCCGTCACCATCGAAACCGGTACCCGGCAATGCAGGTCGGCGCCGTCGCGCTGGAAGATCGCGTGGGAGGCCAGTGACAGGAAAATGTAGAGATCGCCAGCCGGCCCGCCGCGCACACCGGCTTCGCCTTCGCCGGCGAGCCTGATCCGGGTTCCGTCCTCGACACCGGCCGGGATGTTCACCGACAGCATGCGCTCGCGGGTCGTCCGGCCCGAACCGGAGCAGGACAGGCACGGGTCGTCGATCACCTGGCCACGGCCCTGACAGGACGGGCAGGTTCGCTCGAGGGTGAAGAAGCCCTGAGCCTGACGCACGCGGCCCTGCCCGGCGCAGGTCGCGCAGGCCTTGGGACGCGTTCCGGCCTTGGCGCCGGAGCCCGAACAGGCTTCGCAGGTCACCGAGGTGGGAATGCGGACTTCGGCGGTCTTGCCGAAATAGGCCTCCTCGAGCGTGATCTCCATATTGTAGCGGAGATCGGCACCGCGCTCGCGGCCTCCGGCGGAGCGGCCGCGGCCGCCAGCCATGCCGAAGATGCCTTCGAAAATGTCGGAAAAGGCCGAGCCGAAATCGGAGCCGAAGCCGTGCGCGCTCGCACCATTGCCCTGCTCGAACGCAGCATGGCCGAAACGGTCATAGGCGGCGCGCTTGTCGCCGTCCTTCAGGACGTCATAGGCCTCGTTGATTTCCTTGAACTTGTTCTCAGCCGCCTTGTCGCCCGGATTGCGATCCGGATGCCACTTCATCGCGAGCTTGCGATAGGAGGATTTGATCTCTGAATCGGTTGCCGTGCGCGTGACGCTCAGCGTTTCGTAGTAGCAAGCCTTGGACATCAGTCACATGCCTTGAGCAAAAAAGCATGCACGACACGACCCATCCGTGGTCCCGTCATGGGGAAAGGAGCAGGGAGACGGCATAATACTTGTGTCGTGAGAGTCTGCAAAAGAAGCCCCCTCTGACCGCTTCGTTGCGGCCGACGCCTCCCCCTCGAAGGAGGGAGAGGCGCAGTCTGATCCTACAAGCCGGCGTCAGGCCGACTTCTTCTTGTCGTCGTCGACTTCGGTGAATTCGGCGTCGACCACGTCGTCTTTCTTGGCGCCGCCGGACGCGTCAGGCCCACCCGAGCCGCCGTCCTGCTGTGCCTTGTACATCGCCTCGCCGAGCTTCATCGAAGCCTGCGCCAGCGTATTGGTCTTGGCGGCGATGGCATCGCCATCGGTACCCTTCAAGGCTTCCTTCAGGTCGGCAAGCGCGTTTTCGATCGCGCGGCGATCGTCGTCGCTGACCTTGGAGCCATGCTCGGACAGCGCCTTCTCGGTCGAATGGACCAGCGCCTCGGCGTGGTTCTTGGCCTCGACGGCGGCCCTGCGCTTCTTGTCCTCCTCGGCATTCGCCTCGGCGTCCTTGACCATCTTTTCGATGTCGGCCTCGGACAGACCGCCCGATGCCTGGATGCGGATCTGCTGCTCCTTGCCGGTGCCCTTGTCCTTGGCGTGGACGTTGACGATGCCGTTGGCGTCGATGTCGAACGTGACCTCGATCTGCGGCACGCCGCGCGGCGCCGGCGGGATTCCCATGAGATCGAACTGGCCGAGCAGCTTGTTGTCCGCCGCCATTTCGCGCTCGCCCTGGAAGACCCGGATGGTGACCGCGTTCTGATTGTCGGCGGCGGTCGAGAACACCTGGCTCTTCTTGGTCGGGATCGTGGTGTTGCGGTCGATCAGGCGGGTGAAGATGCCGCCTTCGGTCTCGATGCCGAGCGACAGCGGGGTCACGTCGAGCAGCAGCACGTCCTTGACGTCGCCCTGCAGCACGCCGGCCTGGATCGCGGCACCGATCGCCACAACTTCGTCCGGATTGACGCCCTTGTGCGGCTCCTTGCCGAACAACTGCTTCACGACTTCCTGGACCTTCGGCATGCGGGTCATGCCGCCGACCAGGATGACTTCGCCGATCTCGGACGCGGCCAGCCCGGCATCCTTCAGCGCCTTGCGGCACGGCTCGACCGTCCGCTGGATCAGGTCGTCGACCAGCGCCTCGAACTTGGCGCGGGTCAGCTTCATGGTCAGGTGCTTCGGACCGGTCTGGTCGGCCGTGATGAACGGCAGGTTGATCTCGGTCTGGGTCGTGGACGACAGCTCGATCTTCGCCTTTTCGGCGGCTTCCTTCAGCCGCTGCAGGGCGAGCTTGTCCTTGCGCAGGTCGATGCCCTGCTCCTTCTGGAACTCGTCGGCGAGATAACCCACGAGCCGCATGTCGAAGTCTTCGCCGCCGAGGAAGGTGTCGCCGTTGGTCGACTTCACCTCGAACACGCCGTCACCGATCTCCAGCACCGACACGTCGAAGGTGCCGCCGCCGAGGTCGTAGACCGCGATGGTGCCCTGCTTCTGCTTGTCGAGGCCGTAGGCCAGCGCGGCCGCGGTCGGCTCGTTGATGATGCGCAGCACTTCGAGGCCGGCGATCTTGCCGGCGTCCTT
>JAEWHY010000449.1 GCA_023387555.1 Pseudomonadota bacterium | reverse complement strand
AACTCGGCCTATTACGAACACTCGTTCCTCGCGGACAAGCTCGGCGTCGAACTGGTCGAGGGCCGTGACCTCTTCGTCAAGGGCGAGATGGTCTATATGCGCACGACCCAGGGGCCGAAGCGGGTCGACGTGATCTACCGGCGCATCGACGACGATTTTCTCGATCCCCTCGCCTTCCGCCCGGATTCCATCCTGGGCGTGCCGGGCCTGATGGCCGCCTATCAGGCCGGCAACGTGACGCTGGCCAATGCGGTCGGCACCGGGGTCGCCGATGACAAGGCGGTCTACAGCTACATGCCCGACATCGTGAAATTCTTCCTCGGCGAAGAGCCGATCCTGAAGAACGTGCCGACCTGGCGCTGCCGCGAGAAGGAGCACCTGTCCTACGTCCTCGACAATCTCGAGCAGCTCGTGGTCAAGGAGGTTCACGGCTCCGGCGGCTACGGCATGCTGATCGGACCGGCCGCCGACAAGTCGGCCATCGAGGCGTTCCGCGCCAAGCTGAAGGTGCATCCGAAGAACTTCATTGCGCAGCCAACGCTGGCGTTGTCGACTTGCCCGACCTGCGTCGATTCCGGGGTCGCGCCGCGTCACGTCGATCTGCGGCCCTTCGTGCTCACCGGCCGCGACAAGATCCGGATCGTGCCCGGCGGGCTGACGCGGGTGGCGATGAAGGCCGGCTCGCTCGTGGTCAATTCCAGCCAGGGCGGCGGAACGAAGGACACCTGGGTGCTGGACGGCTGATGCTCTCGAGAACCGCCGACAACCTCTACTGGCTGGCGCGCTATGTCGAGCGCGCCGAATATCTCGCGCGCATTCTGGAAGCGACGCAGCGCCTCACCTCGTTGCCGATCGCCTATATCGGCGAGACCAATGAATGGGAATCCGCGCTCCAGACGGCCGGCTGCGCCCACGCCTTTTTCGCCGTCTACGACGAAGCCAACGAGGAAAACGTCACCGATTTCCTCGCCTTCTCGACCGAGAACCCCTCCTCGATCCGGTCCTGCTTCGAAGTCGCGCGCACCAATGCGCGCGCGGTCCGCACCGCGCTGACGATGGAGATGTGGGACGCAATCAACGGCACCTGGCTCGAGCTGCGCCGCTTCGGAAGCGGCCCGACCTCCCGCGAGGAGTTGTCTCGGTTCCTGCGCTGGGTCCAGGAATGCTCGCTGCGGTTCGACGGCTCGGCCTACCGGACCATGCTGCGCAACGACCTTTACTGGTTTTCGCGGCTGGGGCTCTATCAGGAGCGCGCCGACAACACCGCGCGCATCCTCGATGTCAAATACCACATGCTGTTGCCGCCCAATGAACAGGTCGGCGGGCCGCTCGATTATTTCCAGTGGGCGGCGATCCTGCGCTCGGTGTCGGCGCTGACCGCCTATCACTGGGTCTACCGGGAAAACGTCAAACCGTGGCTGGTGGCCGACCTCCTGATCCTCAAGGACGAGATGCCGCGCTCGCTCGCCAGCTGTTATGAAAATCTGGTGCGCTATCTCGATGCGATCGCCATCGCCTATGGCCGGCAAGGGCCGGCGCAGCGCCTCGCGCGCGGCGTGCGCACGCGGCTTCAGAATGCCCGCATGGAAGACATTTTCCAGAACGGCCTGCACGAATTCATCCAGGAATTCATTGCCGACAACAACCGGATCAGCACCACCATCACACAGCAATATCTGGCCTGATCCGCGCCCTCGGATGCCGGCATCCGCCGGATGGCTGCGGCCTGGGCCCGACGTCGTTCAAGACGCTTGCCTTTGCGGCGTGCAAAAGCCAGCATTGCACCCGCTCATGCGCATCCGGATTTGGCACGATACGATCTATCGCTATTCCTGGCCGGTGACCGGGGTCATTCAGACGCTGCGTCTGACCCCGCGTAACACCGAGGCGCAATATGTCATGGGCTGGCGCATCGACGTTTCGGCGGATTGCCCGCTGACCGCCCATGTCGATGCCTTCGGCAACATCACCCACACGCTGACCGCCGACGGTCCGCTGAGCGAACTGGTGGTCCATGCCGAGGGAGAGGTCGAGGTCGAGGATACGGTTGGCGTGGTCAAGTGCACCGTCGAGCCGTTTCCGCCGTCCCTCTTCCTGCGAGAGACGCCGCTGACCCAGGCGGACGAAGACATCCGCACCTTTGCCCGCGACGTCGCGGGAACGGCGACGGACCGGCTGTCGATACTGCACGCGCTGCTCGACACGCTGCCGCAGACCATCACCTTCGATACCGATCCGACGCATGCCCACACCACCGCTGCCGAAGCCTTCGCGATCAGGCGCGGGGTGTGCCAGGACATCAGCCACATCTTCGTTGCCGCGGCCCGCAGCCTCGGCATTCCGGCGCGCTATGTGTCAGGCTACCTGCATCGTGCAGACGGTGTGAACGAACAGCAGGCCGGGCACGGCTGGGCGGAGGCGCATGTCGCCGGGCTGGGCTGGGTGGCGTTCGATGCCGCCAACGGGACCTGCGCCACCGATGCCTATGTGCGGGTCGCGGTCGGGCTCGATTACCTGAATGCGGCGCCGGTCCGCGGCTCCCGGATCGGCGGCGACGGCGAAGGGCTGGACGTGCGCATCCGCATCCAGGAAGGCATCCGGCAAAGCATGAGTCAGCGGCAGGCGTAGCGGCAAGCCGAACCCTCTGGGGGTTCTAATCCGTGCTCTCGGATGGTTTTGGATCAGTTCGATCCGTGTCGCCCCAGGACAAGGCGTTCTGATCGAATCCGTCCGCGCCGAGCCGTGCTTCGTGCCAGTTCCGGTCCTGCTCACTCACCAGCGCGCGGTACTGCCGCGGCGGTAAGCCGAAGCGCGCGCGGAACGCCCGGCTGAACTGGCTTGCGCCGCCAAATCCGCAGCGCTTCGCAATTTCGGTCAGCGAGCGTTTGTCCTGATGGTCGGCCAGCATGAGCCGCAGCGCCTGATCGAGCCGACGCTGCAGCAAGAGCACGCGAATCCCGCCCTCTGCCGCGAACAGACGGTAGAGCGATGCGCGCGAGACATTGGCTCCGGTGGCGATCCCGTCCGGTCCGAGTTCGGCGTCCCCGAGATGCGCGTCGATGTAATCCAGCGCTGCTTTTCGCCTCATCTTCACATGGTGTGCTTCATCGCCCGCCAATGTGGCGCGCGCGAAGGCCATCGTCAGGGCGACGATGCCCTCGATGGCGGCTTCGGCTTCGCTCACCGTCAGGTCGTCGGCCTTGGCAAACAGCTCCTGCATGGCTCCGCCGATCAGGCGCGCGGCGATATTCGACTTCGGAAAGACAAGGCCATGCGGCTCGAGCGACAGCAGCGCCGCCGGAACGCTCGCGCGAGAGAGCGTGACAATCATGTTCGAATAGTCGGTCGTGACGCTATGGAACGGTCGCGCATAATCAACGATCTGGACATCGCCCGATTCGACGCGCCCTCGCCGCCCGGCCCAATCGTTGTCGCATGAGCCGCTCAGCTGCAGATAGATCAGCAATTGGTCCGGGCTGCGCTCGACCAGCGCCGGCCCCCGCGTCATGACGAACCCCGTGCCGTCGGATCGCGTCAGGATCGCGCGAGGCGTCTGGTAGATGCGAGTAGAGACCGAGAAGCGCTCTTCCTCGGATGGAGCCGACAGCGACAACGTGTAGATATGCGCCAGGGAGTCGCGAAACGCCTTCCAGAACGGCGGACCGGACAAACCTTCCGGATTGCTGTGCAAGCCTTTCAGCTTGGCCGATGCGTTCTCGCTGGCGGCCTCTTTCGGGGACGCCGCAGGCAGCGGATTTCGCGAACCGTTGGGGCTGGCTTTGGTCATGGCCTGTTTCGCACCGCGTGGTGAAACGGAAGGCCCGTCGCGGACTGCAGCGCGGGCCTTCGCACATTGGACAACCGGTCCGTGAAACAAACTTGGCGTACATCGAATCGGACGTTTTGGCTCGCCCCTTAATCACTCAAAAAAATCTGTGATTTGACGCCCTGCATCAACTTCTTGATGGGCCGTCTCACCTCACGCCACCCCGATCTACCGCCGCTTGTGCGAGTGAATTCTGGAAGCCAAATCATTGATCTGGCGTCTCAATTTTCGCTGCAACGTGAATTCACGCTTGCATCTGCAGAGCGAGCATTTACACATTGCAACTGTGGTTTCATCGAACCAGTCTGGCGGGCCCACCGCCGGTTCGATCCCCTTAAGAGGAAGCATCAACGTGACCGGTTCTGATGCAGTCTCCCCAAAGGCGCTCTCGCAGGTGATCGGCAAGATCTATGACTGCGCGCTCGATCCGCTTCAGTGGCCGGACACCTGCCGAAAAATTGCCGACCTGTGCGACAGCACTGCGGGCGGCATCTGCGTTCACGATCTGCGGCACACGCAGAACGATCAGCTGTTCGTGTTCGGATACGAGAACCGATTTCTGGACACCCTGGGCGCGCATTATGCGCAAAGTCCCATGGCCGCGGCCGACGTCGTTGCAGATATCGGCGATGTCGGAGTGCTCTCGACGGAGCGTGACGAACTGGTCGGGAGCCGGTTCTACCACGACGTTCTCGCGCCGTTCGACCTCACCGATATTATCTGGTTTCCGGCGTTGCGAACCGGGGGCCGGATGGCCTCGCTGCATGCCTCGCGGCGCCGTCCGGCGCCCGATTACGGATCGCGCGAGATCGGGCTTTTTAACCTGATCGCGCCGCATGTCTGCCGTGCGCTCACCATTTCCGATGCCTTCGACATCAAGACGCTCCGGTCCGACATCCTGGAAACGACACTGGACGGACTGGCGGCCGGCGTGTTCCTGACCGCACGCGATGGCCAGGTCGTCTACATGAATGCCACCGCGGAGCGTCAGATCAGATCGGGCAATTCGATCCGGATCGTGAACAACCGGATCTCGCCGACCGATCCCGGCGCGCGCGCGGCGCTGTCCAAGGCGATCGACCGCGCCGCACGCGGGGAAGACGATCTCGACATCAGCGAATTCACGCTCGCCATTCCCGATGTCCGCGGCGCCGGCGTCGTTGCGACATTGCTCCCGGTCGATCGCGGCCGACGCCGCGGCATGGTCGCATCATTTGCGGCATCGGTTGCCGTTGTCACGAAGGATCCCGGCGAGGCATCCCTGATGCCGGGTGAAGCCTTCGCGCGTCTTTATGGCCTGACCGGCGGCGAATTGCGCGTGCTGCTGGCACTCGCCCATGGGATGGGCGCCAAGGAAGCGACCGAGATGCTCGGCATCAGCGAACCGACCGTGCGCACTCATCTCCAGCGTATCTTTTCAAAGACCAACACCACGCGGCAGGCTGATCTGTTGCGCCTGTTGCAGAACGCCACGCCGCCGATCCAGCCACAGGCTACGCACGCCACGCGCGCCCTGTCGGCGTAGGCGCCCGGATCCAAAGCGATCCTTCCGTCACCGTTGCACCGATCAACGTTGAACGCGCGCCCGGCAAAGCCGGACGCTGCGCCTGTCGGAAATAGACCGCAGCGTCATTCGTTCCGATGACGCCACCGCCGCTGCGTCACCGCCTAATGATCGCATGCCAACGTTACCGAAAGGCGTGCCCTCATGGATGCATTGATAGCGGTCCTTGCAGGATGGATCGCGCTTCAAACCGGATTACCGGCCACCACCCCGCCCCCGCAGATCGCGTTCGTCGGATCGCAGTCGATGGCCGAGCGGGCGTTCGGTCCGGGCACCTCGCCCAGCCCGCTGTTGCGCGCGCTCTACACTCAGCAGACGCGCACGGTGTATCTTCGGGAGGAATGGGATCCCGCGAAAATACGCGATCGAAGCGAACTGGTGCACGAGTTGGTTCATCACTTCCAGCACGTGCATAATCTCCCGTTCAAATGCGCCGCGGATCGTGAACGGCTCGCCTATGACCTGCAGCTCGCCTGGCTGCGCGAACAGGGCGTGGCCGATCCCTATGAGCTGCTGCAGGTCAACCACTTTTTCGTGGTGATGGTCTCGGTCTGCAGGGATGTCGACCACGAGTAGGCGGTCTGTTGCGAGATGACGTTGGCCAGGCTACCGCCGGACGGTCTCGCAAGCATGCGGGGCTGCGCCGGGCAGCGGCCACTCTGCCGATCATACTGCCGTCCCGGCCCAGCCCGGTTCCGCCGCGCCAGCTAAATCCGGCCCAAAGGTACTCAGCCGCTGCACCAGGTCATTGGCCGACTTGAGGCTTTTGCGAACGGCAGGAATGGGGATAATGCGCCCCGCCCGCGCCGCCGCGGACGCCAAGACGAAAGTTGGACTGAAATGACCTATTGCTGCGGAATCCTGGTCCGCGAAGGGCTCGTCATGATCGCGGACACGCGCACCAATGCCGGCCTCGACAACGTCTCGACCTTCCGCAAGCTGCACGTCTTCAAGCAGCCCGGCGAGCGGATCATGGCGATCGCCTCCTCGGGCAATCTGTCGCTCAGCCAGTCCGTGGTCTCCACCATGATCGAGGGGGTGGAAAACAAGAAGACCGGCGAGCGCGAAACCCTGATGAACGCCCCCACCATGTTTCAGGCCGCCCAGCGCATCGGGCGCGTGGTCCGCAACATCCACGATGCCGAGGGCGATGCCCTTGCCGCGGCCGATGTGAAATTCGACGTCTCGTTCCTGTTCGGGGGCCAGATCAGGGGCGAGCGGATGCGGCTGTTCATGATCTATTCGGCCGGCAATTTCATCGAATGCACGACCGACACGCCCTATTTGCAGATCGGCGAGCACAAATACGGCAAGCCGGTGCTCGACCGGGCGATCACCTACGGCGTCGACCTGTACGACGCGCTGAAAATCGGCCTGATCTCGATGGACTCGACGATGCGGTCGAATCTGGGCGTCGGCATGCCGATCGATGTGCTGGTGGCGCGCCGGGACGCTTGCGACGCCGAACTGTCCTATCGCATCGAACCGGGCGAACCCTACTTTCACGACCTGCGCGAACGCTGGTCTGCGGCGCTGCGCGCGGCTCATATTGCAATCCCGCGGCCCCCATACGCCGGAACCGCCTGATCGGGTTGACGCGAGGTTAACCATAGGTGCTCCGAAACCGGCTATATGGACGGTTGTCCACAACCGCACGGTGTTGGCGCAAGCCATTGGCAAGCTTTGTGGCCTAGGCTCCAGCTCAGAAAAATCAGGCGTTTAAGGAACAATCGCGGTGGTTGAGACGAATGCGCGTTTGGCAGGCCACGGCGCGCAAGCCAGTTGGGATCGCGCCCGGCTGAGCATCGTCATGCCGATCAGCGTGATCGTGGCGGTCGCGATCCTGTGCATCGTGGTCGCCGTCCTGACGTCGGCCAACCGCGCCGACGAAGTCTCGCTCGAACATGAAAAGCGCCTGCTATCGCGCGCCATCGCCAATCACGGCGAGCAACTCCTTCGCGAACTCGAAAGCGTCAGCGCCAACGACGAGGCAGTGCGGCGGATTCGCGATGGGTTCGATCGCGACTGGGTGCACAACCGGGTCGGCCTGTGGCTGAAGCATTATTTCGACCACGACTTCGTGTTTGTCGCGAGCAAGGACGACACCCTCGCCTACGCCCTGCTCGGACGCAGCAGCGTCGAGCCGGGCTGGTTCAATTCCATCATCCCGGAACTGGCGCCGACCATCGGCTACCTGCGCGGGCGGTCCGGTGACGAACCGAAACACGCCATCCGGATCTCCGAGCCGCGGCGCTCTTCCGACGCCGAGAAGCCAGCGCGCGTCACCCTGATCCATCGCTTCCTCGGCCGGCCGGCTGCGGTCGCCGCCGCGCTGATCGCTCCAACCGAACAGACCGGCCACAGCGATCGCGAAACCGCGCCCATGGTCATTGCGGTGAAGTTCATCGACGAGCATCTGCTCGCGGAGATCGGCGGACGGCTTCAGCTCAACGGGCTGCGGGTGACCGAGAAGGCCCTGGCCCCAGAGGGCGAACATCGCCACGATCTCGAAGATCAGAACGGTCACACGGTCATGAGCCTGACCTGGTCGCCGAAGCGGCCGGGTTCGGAGATCGTGACCAATGTCATCCCCTTCATCGCGGTCGCCTTTGCCGGCTTTGCTCTGCTCGCCGCGCTGATCCACGGCTACATGCGGCGAACCGCTGTCACCATCGCCCAGGGCGAGCAGCGTCTGCGCTATCTCGCGCTGCATGACCCGCTCTGCGGCCTGCCGAACCGCAATTACTTCGGCGAACGGCTGGAAACGGTGATCAAGGAGGTCCGCAACGGCGCGCCGTCCGCGGCGGTGCTCTACATCGACCTCGACCATTTCAAGGACGTCAACGACACGCTCGGACATCCGGTCGGCGACGAACTGATCCGCAATGTCACGGCGCGGCTGTCCGGATTGCTGCGCCCGGACGATCTGGTGAGCCGCCTCGGCGGCGACGAATTCGCGGTGATCGTTTCTGACGGCGCCGACGTCGCCGCGCTGCAGCGCATGGCGGACCGCATCATTTCCACGATCTGCGCGCCATATACGATCTCCGGGCACAACATCCTGATCGGCGCCAGCATCGGCATCGCGATCATCGACGGCCGGTCCGCAGGCGTCGCCGCCGACGTCATGCGCTATGCCGACATGGCGCTCTACCGGGCCAAGAACGAGGGCCGCAACCGCGCCTGCATCTATGATGCGGCGATGGATGCCGATCTGTCCGAGCGCAAGCAGCTCGAGCGCGACTTGCGCGAAGCGATCGTCACCGACCAGCTGCGCATTCTCTACCAGCCGATCGTCAACGGCAGCGGCGACACCATCCTCGGCGTCGAAGCCCTGTCCCGCTGGTCGCACCAGACCCGCGGCGATATCGAGCCCGCGCGCTTCATCCCGATTGCCGAACATTCCGGGCTGATCATCGAGCTCGGCGAATGGGTGCTGCGGCGCGCCTGCACCGAAGGCAAGTCCTGGCCCGGGCTGACCGTATCGGTCAACGTTTCGCCGCTGCAATTCCGTCGTCCGGACTTCGTGGACACCGTCGAGCGGATCGTGGCCGAGACCGGATTCGATCCCGCCTGCCTCGAACTCGAACTGACCGAAAGCACCCTGCTCGGCAACGTCGAGAGCGCCGAGGTCGCGATGCATCGCCTCAAGGCGCTGGGCCTGCGCCTCGCCCTCGACGATTTCGGCACCGGCTATTCATCGCTCGCCTATCTGCGGCGCTTCCCGTTCGACAAGCTGAAGATCGACAAGAGCTTCGTGCGTTCGATCGAGCGATCGCCGGATGCCGCGGCGATCGTCCACGCTATCGTCGGACTCGGCCGCGGTCTTGGCATGAAAGTCACCGCGGAAGGCGTCGAAACCGCCGAGCAGCAACTGTTCCTGCGCGCCGCCGGCGTCAATTCCATGCAGGGGTATCGGTTCGGCCGCCCCGGCTCGCCGAGCCTGATCTCGGCCCGGCTCGCCATGCCCGGCACCCATCGCAGCATCGCGCGCGACGCCGCGGCCCTCGCAGGCTGACTGTCGCACGCGATTGCATCCCCGACCGATCTGCCGTTGCGCGGTCGCGACCAATCTTTAGGATGGCCGGATAAACGATCGGGTTTGGGAGGCGCTGGATGGCAGCCAAGGTTGCGTTGGTGACGGGTGCGGGTTCTGGAATCGGGCGCGCCTGCGCCATCGCCCTGATGAAGGACGGATACGACATGGCGCTGGCCGGCCGCCGCAAGGAGCCGCTCGAGGAGGTCGCCAAGGAAGGACAGGCAATGGGCCGCAAGACCCTGGCGGTCCCGACCGACGTGTCCGATCCCGCTCAGATCAGGGCGCTTTTCGCCAAGGTGAAAGAGACATTCGGCCGTCTCGATCTGCTGTTCAATAATGCCGGCATCGGCGCACCGGCCGTTCCGCTCGAGGATCTGACGCTCGAACAATGGCAGTCGGTGGTCAACACCAACCTGACCGGCCCCTTCGTGTGCACGCAGGAGGCCTTCAAGATCATGAAGGACCAGACCCCGCGGGGCGGCCGCATCATCAACAATGGTTCGATCTCGGCCCACACGCCCCGCCCGCTGACGGTTGCCTACACCGCCACCAAGCACGCTATCACCGGCCTCACCAAGTCGAGCGCCCTGGACGGACGGGCCTATGACATCGCCTGCGGCCAGATCGACATCGGCAATGCGGTATCGCCGCTGACCGCCCGGATGGCGCAAGGCATCCTGCAGCCGGACGGCACGCTGAAGCCCGAGGCCCGGATGGCGGTCGAGGATGTGGCCAAGGCGGTCAGCTACATGGCGAGCTTGTCGCTCGAATCCAACGTGCTGTTCATGACCGTCAAGGCGACCAAAATGCCGTTCGAAGGCCGCGGCTGACACCTGCCGGCCAGCCTGTCCGATTCTACTCCCCGGATGGATTTCCATCCGGGAATCTGTCAACGAGCCGCCGTCGGGAACCTGTCAACGAGCCGCCGTGTCGCTCGATATCGCCACCCTGTTTGCCGTTACTGTCGTCACCGTAGGTCTCGGCGGCGTGCTGCTATTGTTTGCCTGGATGCAGGCGCGCAGCACGCTGGCACTGGCATGGTGGGGCGCGGCGTTTTTCCTGTTCGCGCCCGCCACCGCTCTGTTCGCCGCGCGCGGGCTTATTGCCGATGTCTGGTCGATCCAAGTCGCCAACGCGGTGATGATGTTGAGCTACGGCCTGCTGTGGACCGGCGCGCGAGTGTTCGAAGGCCGGCGGCCTCTTCCGTTTTGGATCGTGGCCGGATCGCTGCTCTGGATGGTCGCGTGCCAGTTCGACGCTTTCATGCAATCCGTCCCGTCCCGGATTGTTCTCGCATCCGCCGTGATCTCGGCCTACACGCTCGGCTTCGTCTATGAGCTGTGGCGCGAGCGGCATGACGGACTGGTATCGCGATGGCCGCTGATGACGATCGCTATACTTCACGTCGTGCTGTTTCCGGTCCGTGTGCCTTACCTGATGAAGGTGCCGTTTCCGCTGGAGACACCCTCCTTCGGCCAACAATCGACCTCGCTGCTGCTGTTCGCGCCGCTCATTTATGCATTCGCGCTGGTCTTCCTGCTGATGGCTCTCACCAAGGAGCGCGCCGAATCGAACCAGCGACACGCCGCAACCATTGACCCGCTGACCAGCATTCCAAATCGGCGCGGCTTCGGCGAGCGGGCCGACCGGCTCATCGCCCGCGCCCGCCGGGACCAGGCACCGCTGGCTCTTCTGCTGTTCGACCTCGACCGCTTCAAGGACGTCAACGACCGCTTCGGACACCTGACCGGAGACGCCGTGCTGGTCGCATTCACGCGAACGGCCACCGCCTCGCTGCGTCCGCTGGACCTGATCGGCCGAATTGGCGGCGAGGAATTCGTCGCTCTGCTGCCAAGCATCAGTACCGAAACCGCAATGGAGATCGCGGAACGGGTCCGCAGCACTTTCGAGACAGAGGCCGGCGAGATCTCCGGGCATCCGGTGGCCGCGACGGTCAGCATCGGTCTGGCTCACACCACACAAGCCGGGTACGACTTCGACGCGCTCTATACCATCGCCGATACCGCGCTCTATCAAGCCAAGCAGAAGGGCCGCAACCGGGTCGAGACCGGCCGACCCATCCGCGAGGTGCTCGACCAGCGGCTCGGGATGATAGCGCCGGGTACCGCGCCGACCTGATCACGCGCGCTTGACGGCGGCAGCAGGCGCGCTGCGGAACCGATTGCCAGCCGGTCGCGTTCCATCGGAACAGACCGTGGAGCAAAGCGATGTCGGCCTTCGTTATCCGGCCGCCCGTGCATCTGCATGATGGCCGTGCGATCGATACTTCATCCGATGCCGCGGCGATCGTACGCCAGCACGCGATGACCCACTGCAGCCTGGCGACTTCGGTCCTCGCCTGGCAGATGGAAACCATCGAGACCGCCGATGAAGCTCAGGCCCTCGCTTTGCAATTTCGGGCGTGGGCCAGCCGCGAAGGACTTCTGATGACGCGACCGCTTCACGTCCGCTGCTGAAACAGCCAACAGGTTATCCCGTCTATATCGCAC
>JAEWHY010000253.1 GCA_023387555.1 Pseudomonadota bacterium | reverse complement strand
CTGGATCGTCGCCGTTGCCTCCGACACGCCGCTTCCGGCAGCGACCATTCCGGTCGTCGATCTGAACGACATCGAGGCGATTGCCGATCTCCTGATGGCGAAGGCGATTCCCGTCGATCAGGTCACCGAGCGGGCGGACGCGCTCTGATGGCGCAACTGACCGACGATTGCTTTGCGTTCTCCGGGCCGCTGCTGCCGGTCGACGATCTCGAACAAATCATCCGCGACCGCATCACGCCGGTTGCCGAGGTCGAAACCGTGACGCTTGCGCAAGCGCGCGGTCGCGTACTCGGTCGCTCCATCGAAGCACCGATCGATCTGCCGCCGTTCGATAATTCCGCTGTCGATGGCTATGCGGTCCGGCACTCCGATCTGCACCCGCAGGCTGACACCACGCTGACTGTGGCCGACCGGATCACCGCGGGCCGCGCGGCCGCGCATCCGATTGCGCCCAGCACCGCCATCCGGATCTTTACCGGTGCGCCGATTCCCGATGGCGCCGACACCGTGTTCATGCAGGAGGATGTACGGACGGAAGCGGGCCGTGTCATCGTGCCGCCAGGGCTGAAGCCGGGGTCGAACCGCCGCCTGGCGGGCGAGGATATCCGTGCGGGTTCGGTCGCATTGCCGCAAGGCCGCGTGCTGTCGATTGCAGATGTCGCGCTCGCGTCGGCGCTCGGCCTGACCGACCTTCCGGTGCGGCGCCGCATTCGCGTCGCGCTGTTCTCGACCGGGGATGAACTGATCGAGCCGGGCCGCCCGCTCACCCGCGCGTCGCTCTATGACGCCAACCGCGCCTTGCTGGCCGGATTGATCGAATCGCTTGGCGCAAGCGTCACCGATCTTGGGATCCTGCCGGATGATCCTGAGCAACTTGCGCCGGCCTTGCAGCATGCCGCCGGTGGTCACGATCTTGTTCTGACGTCAGGTGGTGTCTCGACCGGCGAAGCCGATCATGTGCGCGACGCGGTGGAATCGATCGGCCGGTTGGTATTCTGGCGGGTTGCGATCAAGCCGGGACGCCCGGTGGCGATGGGTGTCATCGCAGGTGCGGACGGTGCGAATGCGGCCTTCGTCGGTTTGCCCGGCAATCCGGTTGCGGCGTTCGTGACCTTTGTCCGCGTCGTGCGTCCGCTGATCATGCGGCGGTCGGGTGCAGAAGCGCCGCCGCTCGTTCCGCTGCCGGTTCGTGCAGCCTTTGGCTACCGCAAGAAGAAGGGCCGCCGCGAATACGTGCGGGTGGCATTGAAACGCGCTGCGGATGGTATCGTCGAGGCCGTCAAGCACCGGCAGGAGGGCGCGGGTGTGCTGACCTCGCTGACCGAGACGGACGGTCTTGTCGAATTGCCGGAAGACGTGACGACGATCGAGCCGGGCTCGACGGTCGGATTTCTGCCCTACGCGTCGCTGATGTGAGACGCTAACGGTTTCAAGCGGAAGGAACGCGTTGCGTTTGCTGCGCGACGTCGTTCGCGCGAGCCATGTCCTCGGGCGTGTTCACGTTGAAAAACGGGTCGACCGGGCGGTCGGGCCATTCCGCGATGGCGATGCCGTGACGCGCGGTCCACACCTCGATCTTGTGCAGGTCCTCGTCCACGAGTGCGCGCCGCAGATCGGCCCGCAGCCCGACCGGCCAGAGTCCCGCCACGGGATGCCGCCACTCTCCGGACTTTGCGCAGGCCAGCGGCGTGCCGGCGGCGCTGCGCACGAGGTGCAGCTTCTCGACAAGGTCTGCGGGCAGGAACGGACAATCGCCCGGTACGCTCGCCATCCACTCGAGATCCGGACGATGCGCGGCCATAAAATCAAGTCCGGCAAGGATGCCGGCGAGTGGGCCTGCGAAATCGGGAATGTCGTCCGGCACGACCGGCAGATCGAAGCGGGCGAAACGCGCCGGATCGCCATTGGCGTTCAGGATCAGCCCCTCGCATTGCGGGGCCATGGTCGCGATCACGCGGTCAAGGATGGTTCGGCCGGCGATCTCGATCAGCGCCTTGTCACCCCCGCCCATCCGGCGGGCCAGTCCGCCGGCAAGGACGAGACCCAAAGTCTTCGGTGTGGTCATTTCGGGCAGACAATCCAGCCGCTGAACTCAATCCTCATGCATCGCCGCCTTGCGCCGATGCTTCGCGCTCTCGTCCTCCACATAGGCGAGGTCCTGGTCGAACACGATGCGGTCGAGGCCCGCGAGCGCGGTGAAGCGTTTGCCACGGGCGCGGCCGATCAGCGTGAGATTGGCCTTGCGCGCCAGTTCGACGCCCCACGCGGTAAAGCCGGATCGCGACACCAGAATCGGGACGCCCATGCGGACGGTCTTGATCACCATCTCCGAGGTCAGTCGGCCGGTGGTGTAGAAAATCTTGTCGTGCGCAGGAATCTTCTGCTGGAACATCCAGCCGGCAATCTTGTCGACCGCGTTGTGACGGCCGACGTCTTCCATATAGACCAGCGGCCTGTCCTGCTGCGCCAGCACGCAGCCGTGGATCGCGCCGGCTTCGAGATAGAGCGAGGGCGTGGTGTTGATCTTGTGGGTCAGCGCATAAAGCCATGAGGTGCGCAGAGGCGTTTGCGGAAGCGTAACGTTTTCCAGCGCCTCCATGAGATCGCCGAACACCGTCCCCTGCGCGCAGCCCGAGGTCTGCACCTTCTTCTTCAGCTTTTCCTCGTAGTTGGTCGCGCGCTCGGTGCGCACGACCACCACCTGCAATTCCTCGTCATAATCGACGCCGGTGACCACGTCGTCCGGCTGCAGCATGTTCTGATTGAGCAGATAGCCGATTGCCAGATAATCGGGATGGTCGCCGATCGTCATGGCGGTGACGATCTCCTGCGAATTGAGAAAGATCGTGAGCGGCCGTTCGACCGTGACCACGGTCTCGATCTCGGCGCCGGTCTGATCGATGCCGCACACGCGCTCGGTCAGCCGCGGATCCTGAGGATCGGGCTGGATCAGATAACCATCGTCCGCCTTCTTCACCCGATCGCCATCATCCGAACGGCAGCTTGAATCCGCCGGGCAACGGCAGCCCGCCGGTCAGCGCCTTCATCTTCTCGGCCATCACGCTTTCGAGCTTCTTGCGGGCGTCGGCATGGGCGGTCACCAGAAGATCTTCGACGATTTCCTTCTCGTCGGGCTTCAACAGCGAATCGTCGATCTTCGCGCTCTTGAGGTCGCCCTTGCCGGACAGCGTGACCCTGACGACGCCTCCGCCGGAGACGCCCTCGACCTCGACCGTATCGAGCTCCGCCTGCATCGACTGCATCTTGGATTGCAGCTCGGCCGCCTTCTTCATCATGCCCATGAAATCGGCCATGTTCTATCCTTCGTCCTCGTCATCATCGTCCGTGAAATCCGAAATCATGTCCGGTTCGGACTCGGCCATCGGCGGTTCGACCTCGCGTGGCCGCACTGCCACAATCTCCGCGCCGGGAAACCGTTCCAGCACCGCCTGCACCAGCGGGTCGGCGCGCACGCCGCGCTTCAGTTCGGCCTCGCGCGCGTCCATCTGGGCCTTCAGTGTCGGCTGGCCCGGCTCGCGGGATACCACCACGACCCATTGCCGGCCGGTCCACATCTTCAGCTTGCCGGGCAGTTCGTTGACGATGCT